>CAUZFJ010000237.1:0-2545 GCA_963579105.1 Candidatus Thalassarchaeaceae archaeon | reverse complement strand
ACACAAAGTTCCAAGGAATGAAGGGACTTTTTAGTGGTGAAAGCATGTTCTTCATTCATGCTACAACTCAAGCAGGAGCGGGTCGTGTGTACTACAATTCGTATGGGGCTGTCAAAGCGATGGAAATTAAGCAAGGGCAACAGATCACTGTTGACACTGGCCACGTAGTTGCTTTCACTCAAGGTGTCCAATACAATGTTGGAAAGGTTGGTGGACTCAAGTCACTAGCCTTTGGAGGCGAAGGTTTAGTCATGCACTTTTCAGGCGAAGGTACTGTTTGGATTCAGACTCGAAATCTCGGAAGCCTCGCTTCTAATTTGATACCTTTCTGGCCTTCTTCTAACTGAATTACAACAGTTTGATGAAATCAAAGTCCGCTATCACGCAACGCATTGAGAGCGGCTTGTTGCTCTGCTGTCAAATCACCTGATTCCTGCAATTCTAGTTCAACATCTAAAGGACCGCCATTGTAACCTTGGCCTCGTAGTCTGCGTCGGTCTCCTGTACGTGAATTTGGAGGTACATCAACTTCAACGATTTTTCCAGCTGGGGTATGAATTCTTACTTTACCACCAAGCATCATAGTGCTGTAAGAAATCTCAACAGTCTGAATCAGGCGGCCACCTTCCCAATGTCTACCTTCATCAGCATCAATTCTTACAGTCAATAACAAGTCTCCTGCCAAACCATTTGGCGCTTGATGACCCATTCCTTTGAGACGCATCACCGAAGCATGTTCGGCAGCGGCTGGAACTTTCACAGTGATTTGGCTTGTCTTGCGAATTACACCTTGAGTTCCGCACTTACTACAACCCCCGCCTTTACAACTACCACATTGTTTTCGCCGACCAATGGTGAATGGTTTTTGGACACCACTTTGGGCTTCTTCAAGAGTCAAATCTAGGGGTGCTTCAATGTCAGACCCCTTTTGTGGTTGTTGTGGTCTTTGTTGGCCCCGACGTGGTTGACCTGCTTGGCCAAAGGTTGTGCCGCTACTACCTCCACTGAATGGGTTACCTCCTCGTCCACCCATGAATGATGCTAGAATGTCCTCAATTCCACCAGCACCGCCAACATTGAATTCGGCATTACCAAAATCACCACCACGCCCACCTCCAAACATACTTGCCATGCGCTTTTGCTCATCGAATTTTTTGCGCTTTTCCGGAGTTTCAACCTTGTCATAAGCACCTTGAATTTCTTTGAATCTACCTTCTGACGCTGCATCTCCTGGATTTCTATCAGGGTGATGTTGACGCGCTAACTTGCGATACACTCGCTTGATTTCTGCATCAGTCGCATCGGGCGAAACGCCCAAGGTTCTGTACGGGTCATCAGCCATGTCTGAATGGATGGAAAACGCCGGCTCACTTCAACCCCGCCATAACAACCATGATGCCAAATGACATCACGGCATATATTGGGTGGAGTCAATGAGTGATAGTTCAGGCGATGATTCGGCAGGCCTAACCCGATACACAGAAACTCATTTGATTGATGACGATTGCAATCTCCATTCTGGTGATTTCATACTCCATCCTAACGGCTCTTGGAGCCTATCTAAGGGTGATGAGGATGTGCAAACGACAATTGATGGATCCTCTAGAGTAATTACCCGCTCATTTCAGAATTGGCACACTCACCTACCTATGGTGCTCAACCGAGGAATGGGGGAAGGGCTCACTCTTGGAGACTGGCTTGAAAAGAACATTTTCCCAACCGAAACCCGAGTTACCCCTGAGTTCGTCAGAACTGGTACTCTAGCAGGAGTTGCCGAGTTGATTGCCTCGGGTACCACATTCGCTTGCGATATGTATCACTATCCTGCTTCAATTGCACCGGTGTTGGCTGAGGCTGGAATTCGCGGAATAATTTGTGGACCAACAACTGCTTGGCCGCCGCCTGAAAACGACGCTGAAACGGAAGATGTTCGGGTTCTTAATGAACTTGAGAATCTTATCCGAGGTGGTTCACTAGCGAATGATAGAGTTGAGTATGGAATCGCTACCCACGCAGTTTACACCTGCTCAGAAGAAGTTTTGCGACGGGCTAGCGAAATGTCAAAAAAGTATGAGGCGAGACTTCATATTCACACTTCGGAAACAAGGACAGAGGTTGCTCAATGCCACGAACAGCATGGTATGTATCCAATAGAATATCTTGACTCGCTTGACTATTTTACTGATGGAACTGTTTGTGCTCACTGTGGCTGGGTCACCAAACGAGAGATGAGAATTCTTGCTTCACATGGGGCTCATGCTGTACATTGTCCTGTTTCTAACCAAAAATTGGCTACTGGTGGAACACTATCTTATCCAGCAATGATAGAGGCTGGAGTAGATATCAGACTCGGCACTGATGGTGCCGCATCCAACAATTCTCTTGATATGCGGGCTGAAGCAAAAGCCGCCTCGCTTATTCAGCGCCATGACCATTGGGATTCCACCCTGCTTGCTCCGCGGGAAGCATGGCAATTAGCGACAAAGGATTCCACAGATTGGGTTGCATGGAATCTCGATGATATCCGAATGCGGCCACGCGGCAT
>CAUZFJ010000236.1:0-2566 GCA_963579105.1 Candidatus Thalassarchaeaceae archaeon | reverse complement strand
CATCACCGGGATTACCGCTGTGAGGGAGAGCATTGCGACTACCAGTTGGGCTAGGACTGGAGAAAATGCGAGTATTTCCCTAGGGAAGTAGACTTGTTTGATGAGCCCACCACCTCTAGAAAGGCAGGCAACTGTGCCCTGTAGGCTGCGAGAGAAATGGCCCCAGACGATGACCCCCAACAGTACCCACATTGAGTAGAGTTTCTCAGGGTTACCTGCAAGAATTGTGAACAATGCATAATAAACTGCTGATAATAGAAACGGTTCTATGAAAGTCCAGCCATAACCTAATGCAGCACGCTTGTATCTGGCGCGAAGATCTTTCTTTACAAGATTACGAATCAAGTACCAATCATTAAACATTGTTTGGATACATGCAACAGGTCCAGCAAAGAACGAAATTTCAGGGTTCTGCTCTCGTAGTTCCAACTCTTCACTCACGATACCTCACCCCCTATTCCTACACACTCGGGGAAGGATCGCCTTTCCTCACATTACACGGTTCAGGCGAGAGAATACCTTTCTTTGCTAGAATGGCTGCCTCTAACAGCGCATCAGGCGTCCCACAGTCAAACCATTGATAATCGTCAATGTTACGTAAAACCGCCTTAGAATCTGCAACATAGCGACGATTCAAATCACTAATAGTGAATGATGTCCCACGTTTTTCAATTTCTTCATCCATGATATCCCAAAAATTCTCGTCATAGAGATAGATTCCACCGATTGCAACTGCTGAAGGCGGGTCAACAGGTTTCTCAACAATATCAACAATCTCACCATCTTCATCGAATATAGCCACCCCAAATCTCTCTGGGTCCGGCACAGTTCTGCCAAGTAGTAAACAACCAGGTGGGTCGGAAGAATCCTTCCAGTGTTGCACATCTTCATCTAATTCGTAAGTCACAATATTGTCAGAAAAATAGATGAGAATTCTACTTCCTTCTACATGGGGTCGAGCCAAGTTTAGAGCATGGTGAACTCCCTTCGGTTCTTCTTCTATCACATAGTGAATATTTTCTCCCTCAAGACCAGTACCCACATGTTGTGCAATTTGTCCAATAAACTGGTTTCCGATGATTGTGATATCCTTAATTCCAGCCCTTCGAATCGTTGCTAGAGCATAGTCAATCACTGGCCGTCTGTGAAGCGGTAACAGGGTCTTGTGAGTGTATCTGGTAAATGGAAAGAGTCGTGACC
The DNA here is from genome assembly GCA_963579105.1 of Candidatus Thalassarchaeaceae archaeon. Lineage (GTDB taxonomy): Archaea > Thermoplasmatota > Poseidoniia > Poseidoniales > Thalassarchaeaceae > MGIIb-Q1. The sequence continues at coordinate 1,366 of CAUZFJ010000236.1, read as the reverse complement.
CATGGCCACCCGCAACTAGAACAGCTTTCATCTCCATTCCTCATCCCTAATTGGGCGGCGTCCCTCCCTCCTTTTATTGCTTGATGTTTCAAAACAGTCAAGTCAAGGTTTATTTTCAGGTCCTTTGTAGTGGCCAGAAGCCACCAAATCACCTAATTTGTCTACTCCAGCCTCAATTAATTCAAGGTCGCCGGCTTCCGCAGTCTCCCAGTCTTTGAGCGCTTTCTCAGCAGCAATTTCATTTACCATCTCAACCATTTCTTCAGTCATAGAAAGCGGCCCTTCAATTCCTTCATGTTCGGGATGAACAGTCATTGCATCAATTCTATTGAGTATTTCTCCAAAGGTGTCAGCACCCTGTCCTTCAGCAGGGCCACGGAAATCCTTTCCTCTTGTCTTGTAGACTTCTCTACCCATCCAATCAACATCTTTAGCGTATTCATTATCTTCATTACTCTGTGTCAGCAATAATTCCAACTCTTCATTTGTGCCAACGAGATTGAATAGCGAATCAACCAAAGGAAGTGATCTCCCGGAATACTGTTCAAGAAGTTCAGTGGCGTCCATTTTACCATCAATAATATCATCTATTTTTTCCATTATTGATTGGGTTCGTTTATGTGCGTTCCATACTAATATAACCACAAATAGAGAAAAAATAGCAAACCAACTGTAATGATCAAGTTGAAATCCGTAAGGCTCAATGAGATTCCATAAAACAATTATAATACCAAACAAAATCATTCGGGGTAGTATTGCACCTATCATTTCTCTTTTGAAAATAGCAACGCGCATTTCATCGCGTAAGTCGGAAACCATTCTTTCCCCTCATGTCAAATCCTTAGGTAAAGACTTCATCCACTCTACTTCGGTGGTACGCTGAGGTTGGCTAATAGGTATAGCCTGTATTGTTGGTATGGGTGTTTGGTCAGGTGATTGTTGATGTTTGATTTCAGGACCACTCTTTACAACAACTGAATCTTGTACATTGATATTAGAGGTTCTAGGCTCCATCGCTAACTGCTGCAGTAAATCTGATAGTGTTTTTTGTAATTCTCGGTTTCCATCTGCAACTTGGTCAAGCAATTGCTGTTCAGTTGAATTATTGTGATTGGCTTGGTTTGAGAGCATTCTCTCTAGAGTTGCAAGTGTTTCTTCCCAGCGGTCATGGCCAGCATTGGTTTGACTTTCCAGTTTGTTTAGCATTCTTTGTTGGGCCCGAATTAGTTGTTGCGCCTCTTCCATAGATTTTTTCTGAACTTTTAGCGCTTTGCGTTGACTGCCAATCAACTTCCTTGCTTCTGGCGCACCTACTGAATCCCTTCTTTCCAATTCCATCAGAGCAGTGCGTAATTGTTCATCGCGG
>CAUZFJ010000235.1:0-2590 GCA_963579105.1 Candidatus Thalassarchaeaceae archaeon | reverse complement strand
ACCATAGTGCAGAGCACCAGCGACAAAGTTGAGGTTAACTGCATTGAGCATTATCTCCACACACATCAGTACGATAATACCGTGCTTGCTGGTGAACACCCCCATCAATCCAATGCAGAAAAGAATAGCTCCAAGGCTTGCAAGATACATTGGTGGAATCATTTCTCACCCTCCTGTTCCCAAAGTAAATTTTCAATTCTCTCATCTCTGACGAGATACGATGCGCCAATCATGGCCATGGATAGTAAGACACCTAAGATAATCACAGGAATTGCCCAATCGGTCAACATTGCACGAGCGAACTCAAAGTTAGTAAGACCGGATGTGCTTGAGTTTGCATCCCACATAGAATGATACACAATCATCGGCAGTAGAATAGCAAGTATTCCGGCCACCATTAGGCGAACAATATGGTCAATCAAACGCATTAAGCGTCACCTTCCTGTATAGTACGCCGTGCTAACATAATGCCGAAGGCGAACACTAACATCACACTACCAAGGTAAACAAGAATCTGAATTGCAGCCAGCAATTCAGCGCCTGCAAGGATGAAAACCCCCGCAATTGCCATGAAACAAACGATAAGCCAAAACATTGAGTGGGCGATTCGCTTTGAGTAAATTGTACCAAGTGCGCCAGCAATTGTAAGCAAAGCAAAAATTGCAAATGCAATATGCTCTAGTAAATCTGCCATCATCGTACTCAAGCCTCCGCTCTTGCCTTTGCTCTAGCCCGCTTCTTCTGTTCTTTTTCAGCCCGCTTGACTAATTCTGCATCCACCCGTTCTTGGTGTACAGATGGTAGAACTCTTGTTCTATCCGCCCCATACCACAAATCTTCACGGGAATATCCTGACATCCCATCATATTCGTTGGTCATAAAAAAGGATTCGAAAGGACATGCTTCCATGCAAAGTCCACAGAACATACAACGACCCATGTCAATACGACCTGACATGATATCAACTTCTGCTGGCGCCAAATCAGTAGTTGGAACTTCTTCTATTCCGCCGCCATCCCAGCGCACTGTTGCAATATCACCAGTGATATCGATAACTGAACCAAAGTCGTATTCTTGGGGGGCTGCATTATGTTCAAGCACTAAATTGTAATCTGAATTATCAACTTCGTTGCGACGAGCAGCCATGCCACCAACTTCTAACTCACTGCCCATCCCATGCCACTCATCATCTTCTTCAGTTGTATCAAGAACGTTGACTCTGGTTTCAGATTCCATGTGCAAGCAACTGTTTGGACAAGCTTTGACACACGCTTTGCAAGCGGTACAAGTTTCCCAAATCACACCGATTCTACCGTTGTAATTGCCTGGCACGAAAAGCCACGGCTCAAGGTCCTCAAGTCTCTCGTAAGGGTACATCACAGTAACTGGACGCTCAATATAGGGGACTAGTGTGGAGGTTTCACGGTCAACCGCGTATCTCTGTCCAACACTTGGGTGGTCCTCTCCAATTCGGGCCGCGGTCCCTTCGTCAATCATCTGGGCTTCTTGCGCATGGTAAGGTGCAGAGGTCCCGTGAGCGGCCAAAAATCTATGACTGCCCACATATGGAATTGTTCTGAGGGCTGCTTTCAAGGCCATCCACATTGGCCTAATGACCATATTGCGGAAATTCGGTTGTGCGTGTGGGTGAAATGGCATTCTTACTTCCTCCTATTACCTATCGTGGCTCCTTGGCGAGGCTGGACCCTTTGATTCGGTATACACCGAATATGGCCGGATTCTGCCTTCCATTGCAGATTTATCTTCATCCATTCCTAGAATGATAACGAGTATCAATGCAATTGCAGTAATTAATCCTGGAATGAGTAGTGGCCAGGTACCACCTTGCCAGATTGAAAGTCGAAGCCAAAATGCGATTGCTAGGTTTACTAATGAAAGTGGCAGCAACCATCGCCATCCAAATTCAAGAATTTGGTCCGATCTAACACGGTGCAATGAGGCCCGAATCCAAACGAATATTGCAAACATGAACCACGCCTTGAACAATAGCCAAACAGTAGGTGGTATCATTGAAATGAATACTAATGGAATAGGCGCAAGAAGAACTGGATATTCACTTCGTAGTCCAAGAGCTAAGCCAATAAGGCCCACACCAATCGCTCCAAGTATTAGGTCTTGATTAGGGATTATTCCGGTAATTGTGTCACCAAATGGCATTTCCCAGCCGCCAAGGAAAAAGATTGCAAAGAGCAAACAGGCGGCGTAACAGCGCAGATATTCACTTGCAAACATCAATCCCCATCGCATTCCGCCATATTCAGTCCACCAACCTTCAACGAGTTCTGCTTCTGCTTCTGGCATATCAAACGGAATGCGCTCAACCTCGGCCACCATGGTAATCATGAACAATGCGGCCCCCAGGGGTAAGAGGAAAATATTCCAAACGCCTGACGTAATTTGGAATTCAGCAATTTCAATAATGTTTAACGAACCCGATAAAACTGCCAATGAAAGAACAGTTACCAATAATGGAATTTCATATGCAGTCAACTGAGCCGCTGACCGAATTCCACCCAACAATGTGAACTTGTTATTTGATGACCATCCAGCAAAGAAGACTCCAAATGGA
>CAUZFJ010000234.1:0-2599 GCA_963579105.1 Candidatus Thalassarchaeaceae archaeon | reverse complement strand
AAAATGATTACTCTATTGAAAAATATGTTTCATTTACCCGCCTTCAAAAGGGATTGATTGATGTTTCAAATGGTCTGACGCTCCCTTCCCTTCGGTCAGTCCAGCGTCAAACTCCAGCGCTAAACGGCTGATTTCAGATGGTTTGGTTTAGCGCGGAGTTCGAATCCTGCTTTGATGAAGTCTAAGGAAAAATGTTGAAATCTAGTGCAGGGAGCAGGATTCGAACCTGCGAAGCACTAAGCAGTGGATCTTGAGCCCACCCCCTTTGACCGCTCGGGTACCCCTGCGTTGCAACTCGGTGTGTGCTTCCCTTTGTCATTCTTCCTCAAGAGGTGATGAACTCTGGGTTAGGATTTCGGGAGGAGGGCCCGCACCTTCTGGCCATTCATCGGGAGCCCATGGCGGAGGCGGTGGAACATCCTCATCCTCATCCTCCATCTCATCCCATTCTTCATCGGTTCGCCTAAGCGCTGCAACTGCAATCATTAACACTACTGAAATTAGTAATATCATTAGGCCAATCGCAGCTGGGGAATCTAAAGTCTGCCAAAAAATCTCGGATGCAGATTGCTCACGGACAAGTCCAACTGGAACACTTGTGAGATTTTTGCTATCATCATTAATAGCAATGTAGAGTTGTAAATCACCAGCAGCCCAAGCCTCAACGCTGAATGTGAAAAAAGCGTGCTGCTGAGGTAATAGGGTCAAATTAGTCTCATTGAGAATGTGGTAACGTCCGCCATTTCCTGTTGATTGCCAGGCCCATAAACCGACTTTGACAACACCCATATCATTTCCTTCATTCGAAACTCGGCCATCAATCGTGAACAAGGAACCGATGGTTGGCTGATATGGGTTTGCGGTTAATTCTGATATAACTGGTTGGAAAAATATGACTCGTAATTGGGTCATTCTACTATTCCCTTCAGTTCCTATACCAACTAAGGAATGCCCTGCTAAGTCGGCCCCAACTATCCATATCACCAAATCATCATCCGGGAGGAGAATATCTGAATTAACATCAAAATCTATTCTAGTAGAGTAAGTCCACAATCCTTCTGCCTCAGTTGCCAGAGGTAATTGTGAAAGCCCGTGCATATACGAAATTTCTACGCCATGCCTTCTAAATGACCAGTGTAACTCTAGAGGGTTTTGCCCCATTCCGCCTGCTTCATTTACTCTCACAGTCACTAATTGTTGCATCATCTGATTTGAGTTGATAGTGCTGAGTGTAGTTATGGGGAAATCAAGTTGTGGAGGAGTGGAATCAATAACGATATGTAGTTTCATATCAGTAATAGGAATTGTTTGAACGCCTCCAACCATCATCGCTTGTACAGTTGCTGACCCGCGATTCCATCTCGCCTGTGGAATTTCTGAATTCGCTGTGAACGAGGAGGCATTAGATAGTTGAATATACCAATTTTCAGCATCATTTTGGCTGTCATCCATACTGAAATTAACTTGCCACTCACCATCCAGTACCACATTCAATCCATTTGCCTCATGTTGTAATTGACCTGAAAAATTGAATCTATCATCGGGTTGAAGATAGAGAGTGCTGCCAATTAATTCACTACCGGGAGGAGAAAGGTCATCCGCACTTAGCAACTTCAGATTTACTCGACCATCAACGGTCCACGCAAGATGAGAAAGTGAATTACTACCAAGTTCTAGAACTTGGCCATGCTCAGTGACTATTACACTGGGTTTTTGGGTTGAAGTATTCCATGATTGAGGTGAATCAACACCTAAGCGGAACTGAATTTTTACCTTGTAAGATCCAGCGGATAATTCTTCGATAACTAGTCCAACAGGAGTAATTGGAGAATTATCATTTACAGATAATTCTCTTGAGAGGGGGTCAAGGCGGATATCGCCTCGACCATCACCTGGCGCTAACGCAATTAAAATATTATCAATAGATCCGATTCCATTGTCATCAGTAATTGAAAATGAGAATTCATGGATTTGGCCAACCAGCAGATTATCACCCCACCTATCAAGAGCCATTGAGGGTTGTGAAATTGTAGTCGCCAAGTCATCCTGAGTCACTAGGGTTGCCATATCATTGTCAATACCAGCAGCCCCACCATTGAGCACTTGATGCCCTGCTAGGTCAGTCCCCGTAATGTAAAGTGAAACCTTTGCTAGTTCCCCATTTGTTAGCAACTCTAAAGATGGGAAATCAATTCTAACTGTGCCGTTTGCTTTCATTGGCGTTATTTCACGTATGATTGAATATTCCCATTCGTCTGCTTCACCGTCTCCATCTACGTCGTCAATTCCTTCTCTCCATGAATGTAATAATAGTGGACCGCCGAGTGCTTCAATTTCTGAAATTTCAACTGACAAGGGTAAGAGTCTGTCCTCAGGCCAAACATTGCCATCAGCCGGTCTTGGGCCACTTGGTGTGTAGGCCAACAATGGGCCAAGAGTTGGTGGATTGGAATCAATAATGAGAGTAACGGGAGTTCTATCATCAGTAACATCTGTTGCACCACTCAAAGACACGCCGGTAGGGCCAGGGCGGAGAATCCATGCTGTGAGATTGACTACCCCGCTTGCTTGCCCAAGAACAACGCTAGCATTCCACTGA
>CAUZFJ010000233.1:0-2604 GCA_963579105.1 Candidatus Thalassarchaeaceae archaeon | reverse complement strand
TCCACAACTGCCAACCCAACAACAGGAATCCTACCAATGAATATCCCAAAAGTTGCCAAGTCATTGCTTTGGTTGACATCATTCGTCATTTGATCATCCGGATCCACCTCAAAGGTGAAAACAACATTCCCTAAAGTTTGGGAGGTTGGGACCGTCCAAGAGAATGAGAGATAATCCTCGCCCACAGGAGGTAGGGCAGAAATTGTACCACGTTCTGTAGTGCTGTCAGGCGCTACCATCTCTAACTCTGTTTGGGGGCCACCATTGGTACCCTTATTCTCAATTGGAATTGTGAAGTGCAATACATCACCGGGGATAGCGTTGAATCCATAAACAGGATTCAGAGTCATGCTATCATTGCCGCGGTCTCGAGAAACTGAGATACCACCTGGCCGCGGCCGATAATCCAAATCCACCAACTCATTGTCCAAAGTGAGCGTGTCAACACCGACATACTCGTTTACTGGCTCATAGGCAATAATCCCGTGACTCGCGTAATCGTGATTTGATGGGGTGTCGTCTTCTGGGTCACTGGTATTAAGTGAATAATATGCAACTCCGTTAGAATCTGTTGTGAGTTCGACCCACAAATTTTCGAATTCATATCTCAGAACGAATGGGAAACCTGAAACCGCTGAGCCATTTGAATCAGTAACATTTACCCATACACCAAGTTGCATATTTAGAGCCCATGTGGGATATTCCAACTCAACTTCCATATCAATTGGGGAACTTGCTGGCTGGAAATCTTTGAGAATAAAATCAACATAAATTCCCATTCCATCTCTGTAATGCCTCCAAGCATCACCTTTGGCAGCAGGGCACCACCATCGGAATTCGGTAACTGAATTGTTCTCATCAAAAGTTGACACATTGTAAGAATTTCCACATCCTGAATATGGCACATTTGGGTTTCCAACACTTACTACAGAGTGATTTGTCTCAATGTTCAATACTTCATCCTCTGGAATTGTAAAAAATGGTGAAGTGCCATCCCACCAATCTACATCGGTGAAGTCGTTGGTCCATCTTTCACCAACTCGTAATGGGAAATCGTAAACCTCTACAGGTTCGTAGTAAGTATGAGTTGTAGTGACATCTGCTACATCAAGAAACGAAGATGATGTTATCCAGAATTTTACATGCATGTGGGTAACAGTCTTGTAGATTGCTAGGTCACTAGCACGGACCAAATCTGTAGCATCGTAGTCAATCGTGATATCGCCAAGGGTGCCCGTCAATGTCACATTTTCTGTAATAAAAGACCCTTCAGATTTTATCCGATATCCAATTGTAGAATGGTCGTTAGATGTATTGACTCCATCACTGCTACCAAAGCTGGTGACATCATCAACCCACATTGCTAATTCACCTGTTAGGGCTTCAGCATCGGTTTCAACACCAGCGTTAGTAATCATCTCTGCAACATCAAAGAAGCCATCATACACCCATCTATCGCCATTGAGGTCACCTGATTCCAAGGTGATGACAACATTAACATCAGCGCCGATGCTACCATTCGAAATCGTGATCTTTTCGCCGACAATATAACCTATACCAGATGTTGTCACGTTGATTCCGGTAATGGTGGTATTGCCAGAAGCGATTACCGTCACCACCGCACCAGAGCCTTGTAAGTTAGAAGTGGTGGAAATATTGGTTTTAGTACCTGTTGTTATGTTGCCTGTGTTCGTGGTGATGCTTGAGAGCAATGAGTCAGCGGTCTTGATTAGCCCTCCATTGGAAGCGTGTAATACCTGTACATCGACATCGCCTTCAGACATCTTCTCGCTTGCTGATGATGTTTGTTCTTGATCGAATGACATCGGCGCTACTGGCTCAATAGTTAATGAAACTGACCAACTTCCAAGGACAATAAGGAAACTCATAATCAAGGATGCGGCCAAGAGTTTTGGTTGCAGGTAAGTGGCCACTCGCGGGTTGCTCATGTATTGGGCAGACTGCTCTGCCTTCATCAACAATGCGCTAAGAATACAATAGCAAATCTAACTCATATATCCAAATCTAAGGCATCAGTTAAGGTGGTAGTCGATTCATTGTCAATGAGCCATTGGGCTCCATAGTGATTCCACTGTTCCATGTCCCATCCTGCTGGTAAGCCCGTAGCAGGAAGTGGGGGGTTTTGTGTGTGACCAAGTAAAATGTCGTCCATCGAAGAAATGTCTGTAGAAAGGGCAGGGACCAAAACCTGCACGGTTTCGGTTGGTGGGTCTTCCAAAACAGGTTCAGGAGTCAATAGCGTGCCTACCTGAGCACTACTGTCCTCAACACCAACTGCCGGCGGACTTTCTTGCATCAAAGTAGGAGGTGAGCCCTCTGGCACCGACTCAAAGGCATAAGTCGGTGGTGCTATGGTTGGAGAGGTTTCATCATAAAGTGGTCCACCAGATAGCCATTCATCACCTGACCTTCCCCCTTTCTTCCTCGACATAGAAATACCAAGTATAACTAGCAGAGCTACGAGAACTAATCCTAGTAGAACGACCACATTAGATACACCTGCAGTATTCGAATCAATCCAACCCAAAACGCCAACAGGGTCGGGTTCCACAGTCACTTCAATATCAACAGATGAAGATGCAC
>CAUZFJ010000232.1:0-2639 GCA_963579105.1 Candidatus Thalassarchaeaceae archaeon | reverse complement strand
GTTCTGTCGAGGGATTTTCTGATGGTCAAGCCGGGTTTTCTGTTGGCTTGGTTTTTGATAATTATCCTCCCCTAACCTAACTGTTCTTGAACGCCTTTTTCCCCCCTTAGTACGACGGCCCCGTTTCTTATTTTTCTGTTCCTCCTCAAGATCAAAGTTCATCTGTGAGGAGAAAAAATCGCCCACGTCTGCCGAATCCTTTGCTCTTTCAACCATTTCGAGTCAATTTTACTGCGGCATACCTACGCAAAAAGGTTACCCAGAACGGTTCACGAATGATATCATTTTCCAAGTTGATTCAACATTACCGCCAGAGAATTATCTAAATTGGCTTTGTTGTCCCATTCAGGCGGTGTAGAAGATACACCCTTTACCAAGTAAGAAAGGAGAATGGGAGCCATTCTCATTAATTCGTCAACTATTGTCACTGTGGCTCGCCGAGCTGTGCGTGAAAGCGGATTCAAATCAACAACAATCATTTTTTTCCCCATTTCCATAAGCGCTTCGCATCTGTCTCCATCTTCTAATGGCACAAAAATCACATCTGCACTAAAGATACCAGCGCTACAGCAATTCGCACGAGGCCCCTCAAGATTTGGAATCTGTGAATCAGGGTCAATACCAAGAATAGTAACCTTGGCAACTGCACTTTTCCAATCTCCTTGCCAACCAGTCGGTGCACCCCCCTCACTTACCTCGTGTCGTATTTTTTCAAGACGAGAATTAAGGCCCGTCATTCTCTCTGGCGTACGATAGTAGATGTTAATTTCAATAGGGCACTGTAGAACTGCAGCACATCGAATTAAATCAGCAGCAGCGAGTGCTACCGAATTTCCATTAACAGAAATCACACATCTTTTTGCGTGTTTCATTAGCAATGCAGATTGTTTAATCGCTTCTAGAGCGCTTTCACAGGTTGCTTCACCGAGTAAGTAGTCATACGCCTCTCCTCTCCCGTGAGCGATCAAAGCCGAGTCAGCCAATAGCCCATCTGCTGCTGCTTCAGTCAACAATTTACGCCCCATTAAGGAGTTGTAGCGCGGGTGGCTGAGGGGTACCTCACCCATTGAGTTCACCTATGCCCCATCAAACAACATTGACACATCAAGAGCATTTGTTCCACAATGTAACCTACTTGAAGAGATTACATCTACACCCAATTTGCTCCAGATTGGTAGGTCATCAAATGAGATTCCACCGCTTGCTTCAATAATTACCAACTCGCGAAATTGCCGAGTTTCTAAGTCAAGAATGACCTCTTTGGCTATTTCAATATCCATGTTATCAAGCATCACAGTTAGACGGTCTTTACGTCCTTCTTTCTCCATTCGTTGAACCCACGTTTCAGCCGCCCTAATTGCTTCATCAATGGTTCGAACTTCTAACACGATGAAGGCACCAAGTGCTTCCAAATCTAACTCACTAACCACCCTGGCAATACCTCGTGGCCTTTTTTCATCTTTGTGAATCAATGACGCAAGGTCATTTTCTTTGATCATCCTCGCATCCTTCCGGTTTAGTCGGTGTGTCAACCCTCCACCGAGATGAACGGCCCATTTGTCTAGCATACCCCAGTGAACTTTTCGAGTTGCGGCTACACAGACTGGCGCGGCTTCTTCTACCCAAAGTGAAGTATTGGTGGCAATCCCTGAAAGTCTGCCGATAAGGTTGAGGATGGAGCGTTCTGCAGCCAGTACCTGTTCTCGACCGCCTTCAATATCTAGAATTACTTTTCCAGCATTTACTTTGGCGCCATCTCCAACAGACCACTGCCATTTGGCGCCAGGCATCCATTCTCTGAGAAGATGGTCTGCGGCGTTTAAACCAGCCACAGTACCTTCCTGTTTAGTCCATACTTTTGCCTTCACGGTTTCCTCATCACGGGCGAGTGGATTACTGATTCCTTCACCGTGCATCAAAGTAGTCACCCACCTCCTGATGCTTGAACTCAGTTGTTCGGTGGCTTTGTGGTCAACCCACAATTCAGCACTACGGTCGTGCGGGAGGTCTTGACGCCCGGAGTTGGTTTGCATCGCTTTGTGGAAATAGCCACCATGTTTCAAGGATGCGATAGAGAATTGTAGCGACAAAAATTCGCATAATCCACTTTACGCTTCACTAATTGCAGATTCTGCTGCTGAAAGGCATGCCAATATGTCATCAATCGTAGTCCTCAAGGTACGGACCGATTGTTCGCTGACTATGATAGTTAAAGTAGCAAAATCACCCTCAATATCCAAATCAATTGTGAAGGATTCCGAGTCATCAGGTGAAATTGCTTGTAGTAATGCCTGCGCGTCTTCTTTTGAGCCGCTCCATGTCACGACTACTTTGTTGCTCATAACAACTCAAGGTAGGCCGTCCCACTTGTCACCTTTGGTTGTAAAGTTGGATAAGTAACCCCGTATTCCCAAGAACTATGGAGGAAGATGAAGAGCCTGATGAATTGGCAGACGAAAGTACAACTGATTCTTCAAAACCTATTCTAACTGGGCTTCCAGAAGTAGAGGATTCTGTGTTCTCATCCTCCGGTGCGCGCATCATGCTACCTGGGGACCGCCGCCAACACCCGATGGTGTTCTGGCTCAGTGCTTTGTTGCTCGTTACTGCCATGCTTGGATTCATTAACGGCTTGGATT
>CAUZFJ010000231.1:0-2644 GCA_963579105.1 Candidatus Thalassarchaeaceae archaeon | reverse complement strand
TTAGCCGCACTGTGTATTTCCATCGCGCTGACCTAGCAGAAATTTTGGGAATCGAGGCAACTGTTGTGATGCTTGATTTGCCCGAAGGGGTCGAACCGGACGAACAACTCGCTCAGAGTTCGTTGAGCATTGTGTTGCGTGAAGACACACTAGATGCATTTAACTCCCTACAGAAAAAGCAAAATGGTCTGTTCATCGCAATTGAGCTCTTGGGCATCCTGATTGCCGTTGCTGTGCTATTCAACACACTGGTCATGAATTTGGCAGAGAGAGATACAGAATTAGCGACCTTGAGAGTATTGGGGGCATCTAACAATCGATTGGGCTTGATGCTTTTTGGTGAGCATTTGGGTATTGGATTGGTTGGTGGAACCTTGGGCTGTCTTTTCTCTGTAATCGGCACCAAATTGATGCTTGCCTCGTTCATAACATGGACGGCATATTTCACAGTCTCCGCATCCAACTCTTCAATTTTCACTCTGATTGGAATTGTGGTCTTCATTTCAATCTCTCTAACACCCTTCGGGATGTGGAGAATCAGCAAAATGAATCTAGTTGAGAAGGTCAAGGATCTATCTCAGTAATTCTCAAGATATTCCAGAATATCTTGTTGCTAGTTGAAGTCCGATGTAGTATGCGATAATCGTTAATCCACAAGCAAGCCCCAGTGAAGGCCAGAACTCCATGCCTCGGCCTAAGAAAACAGGGAGGGTCAGGAATAGTACTAGAGATGGGATGACTAGCCAAAGTATACCAGTGGTAAAATCAGCAACCTGTTCAGTGTCTGATGTGTCACGATAAAGCCAAATGATTGCCAAAATTGAGACTAAGGGGATTGAAACCAGTAAGGCACCAATCAACTCATTTCGTTTGCCTAACTCACTTGCACCAACTACCAAGCCACCGGAAATCAACCATCTAGTTGCCAACTGCCACCATACCATATTTGACGGAGAGTAGGGCACAGCCCATGAAATCCACCCCTAAAATACGGGTTTAATCCAAGATTTCGCCAGAAAAGAATCGCGTTGACTCTCTGAATAATTCTTCTTGTCTCCTCTTTTTGTTGGTGCGAATATGCATCACAGCGGCAATAAAAATCACAATTATAATTATTGGAATAAACAGTTCTGCATTAAGAGCGTGTAACACTTCAATTATGCTTTCAGCAGTATATGCCCAGGTGATAGAGGCGGCCGCTCCACCAATAAAACAGGCAGTTAGAACTCTGAGGAATGGCATCCTAGCAACAAGGCCCATCATGGCGCCAACTAGAACACCTGATGCCATGAATGGGATCCAAACAAACACAATTAAACCAAAGAATCCCCAACGGTCAATCTTCGAACGATTCTCTTCAGCAACATATTCTACAGATGATAGAATATCCCCCATGAACCGACCTTGCAAAATCGTACCGGCTAAACCATCTTGACGTGCTACGTAAGCTTGCCCCTGGTGTTCACCTGCACCACTCTCTGTTCTTCCCGCGCCTGTGCGGTCCGCGAGTGTGGCCACCTCATTTCGGCATGATATGATTATGTCCCTACCCCCTAAATGTTCATCTAGAGTTCTTATTAGATGCTCTTTCATTTCAGATTCAACATCAATATATGTTTGACCAAACCTAAGTGTTGCAAAACTCATGTTTGGTTTGTAAATTAGACGCAGAGCAATTCGTTGCTCATCAACCCAACAAATTGTGTAAACCTTTGCAATTTTCTTTCGTGTTTCAAAGAAATCATCAACACAACCTTCAACCCGCTTCTCTAGAGAAGCGGTGTCGTGGATACCACTGAAAAAATCGGTGTAATCTTGAACCAATCCAATTCGTTCCGCATTCAACTCAGGCAGTTCAATATCTTGTAAACCATGTGCAAGTGTTTCGAAGGCTCCACGATGATCTTCAAGAGATTTTGACTTCAATTGCAGTGGGGTGATTTCACCATATAATTTGAAATCATCAAGTACCACTTTCAGCATTTCAGCATTAATGTCCTTAGGTTCTATTACCGATGATTGGGTGGTGCGGTATGGCACCAATACATCAATCGATAGAGAACGCGCTCGCACACCGAACTCATCCCAGTCTATTTCTAGATGAAGTTGTTTTTCACATCGCTTAAGAGCACGCTCAACAACTCTTTCAATCTCTTCATCAGATAAAATATCGTCAATATCTTTGTGATAAAAACGATACATTAGTGGGTACTGTACACATAAGAAAAAGATACTCATTGATAGGGAAATAAAAGCCATCCACCATGCTGGAACACCTGCAGAACCACCGGTCAGCATTGCTGTTTCACGACCACCTGCCCACTCAGCGCCCATCAGAGCCCAACTCCACCCTCCTAATTGACGGAAGGTGAGACAAACCCTCTGGCCTTTTTCAGTCACTTTTGCCTCTTTTACCTCCTCATTATCCCACGGTAAGAAAGTGGGCTCCTTGGTATGTATCTCAATTGGTAGGGTTGCTGGCTCAGATTCATCTGTGTAAAGGAGCGAGGTCTTGATTTTGAATTCTTTTTGCTCCGAACTTAAATTAGTCATATCAATACCGGACAAATTATGAAAGTAAACTCTCACATCATATTCGCCCTCTACGGTATCGGTGAAATCAAAATATCCTTCTGAATTATTT
>CAUZFJ010000230.1:0-2647 GCA_963579105.1 Candidatus Thalassarchaeaceae archaeon | reverse complement strand
CCGAGCAGGGAAAGGGGTCGGCACTGGCTCATCGGGTTGGGTTGAAGGAAGAGATTTTGACATGGATGCTGGAATGGCAGATGCCTCCACAGAATGTGAACCTGAAATCATGGATGCAGAAGACCCGTTATTCATTCTCTACACTTCAGGGTCAACTGGCCAACCAAAGGGAGTCATGCACAGCCAAGCAGGTTACATGATTTGGACTGCAACCACGTGTAAGTATGTGTTTGACCTTGACCCAGAGAGAGATTTGCACTTCTGTACTGCAGATATTGGTTGGATAACTGGCCATTCTTACATTGTATATGGCCCACTTGCTCTTGGAACTCATACTTTGATGTTTGAAGGAATCCCAACCTATCCAGATGCGGGAAGGTTTTGGGAAATATGTGACAAGCACAAGCCTACCACATTTTACACCGCACCAACAGCAATTCGTGCTTTAATGGTCTATGGGACCGACCCCGTTACCCGGTACAAACGTAATTCAATACGTGTTTTAGGAACTGTTGGAGAACCTATCAACCCAGAAGCATGGATGTGGTACCACGAAGTAGTAGGGGATTCTACTCGGCCTATCGTCGACACTTGGTGGCAAACTGAAACTGGTGGGATTATGATAACCCCATTACCAGGCATGACCACTACAAAACCTGGTTCAGCAACATATCCATTTTTTGGAATTAATCCTAAAATTGTCCATGCTGATGGAGAGGAATGCAAAGAAAATGAAGGAGGGTACCTCATCATCGAAGGTGCATGGCCAGGAATGATGAGAACCATTTATGGAGACCATGACAGATTTGTCAAGACCTACTTCAGCCAACAGCCGGGCCGATATTTCACTGGTGATGGCGCCCGCAAAGATGAGGATGGATGTTTCTGGATTATGGGTCGTATTGACGATGTTATCAATGTCTCAGGACATCGAATGGGTACTGCAGAGGTTGAATCAGCATTGGTTGAGCACGAAGCAGTTTGTGAGGCTGCAGTTGTTGGTTTCCCCCACGAAATCAAGGGCCAAGGCATCTATTGCTTTGTGACCTTAGAGGCTGGCCGAATACCTTCTGAAGATCTTCGTCAAGAATTACGAGCGGGCGTACGAGGAATTATTGGTCCAATTGCCACCCCAGATAAAGTACATTTTACTCAAGTATTACCAAAAACAAGGTCTGGGAAAATAATGAGGCGTATTCTAAGAAAAATCGCATCAGGAGATATTTCAGACATGGGTGATACCAGCACTTTAGCAGACCCAAGCGTGGTTCCAAAACTGCTAGATAGCCGTCCGGAGTGATTTCAATACCGCCGATTCATCTAAAGCGGCGAATATAGAGGATAAAACGAGGGAAGAAGAATGGCTGCTCAATCTCGCAACCCCGGCACAGCCCTAGATTTGGAGTTGATTAATTCAATCCGCATCAATCGTTCTGCGCTTGAGCGCCGTGCAAGTAGCCTACCAAAACGCCGGGCAGTAAAGAGTGATTGGCAGGTTGCATGGATGTTACATGCTATTCGCTGCATTGACTTGACAACTCTAGCTGGAGACGATACACCTGGACGTGTTCTAAGAATATCACAAAAAGCAATTCGCCCAATTAGGAGCGACCTTCTATCCGCTCTTGATTTAGATGTTGATACAATCCATTGTGCTAGTGTTTGTGTCTATCATAATATGGTTGAAACAGTTGCAAAATCAGTACAAGGGAGCCCTGTTGGGACATGTGCT
This sequence comes from Candidatus Thalassarchaeaceae archaeon, assembly GCA_963579105.1. Taxonomy (GTDB): domain Archaea; phylum Thermoplasmatota; class Poseidoniia; order Poseidoniales; family Thalassarchaeaceae; genus MGIIb-Q1. The sequence continues at coordinate 915 of CAUZFJ010000230.1, read as the reverse complement.
GTTTCAACGGGATTTCCAGCAGGACATATCCCTCATCATCAAAAATTAGAACAAATTGAAGCATCTGTCGCAGCTGGTGCTGATGAGATTGACATAGTTGTCAGCCGATCTAATGTCTTACGTAATGATTGGCAAGCACTGTATGATGAAGTCAAAGATTTCCGCCAATCTTGTGGTGATGCCCACCTAAAAACGATTCTTGCAACCGGGGAATTAGCAAGCCTAAAACAGGTTTCTCAAGCCAGTCAGGTCTGCATGATGGCTGGCGCCGATTTCATCAAGACTTCAACTGGAAAAGAAAGTGTGAACGCAACTTTACCTGTCGGTTTAGTAATGGCACGAGCCATCAGAGATTTCTATGAAAGAACCGGCAATAAAGTCGGCTTCAAGCCAGCCGGTGGAATCTCAAAAGCAAAAGATGCTGTCACTTGGTTAGCAATGATGAAAGAGGAATTAGGTGAGGAATGGATGCGGCCAAACCTTTTCAGAATTGGCGCCTCGTCCCTACTAGGAGACATAGAGAGGCAACTAGAATTCCATCTTTCGGGACATTATTCGGCAGCAAATAGGCATCCAATGGCATGAGGTGAAAAAATGACTGTAAAAGAGATTCTAGAATCCTTAGACTGGGGCCCAGCCCCAGAATCTGACAAGTTCGCACGTGAGTGGTTAGACCAACATGGACCTTCCTTCGGGATGTACATTAACGGACAGTGGGTAACTCCAGAATCAGGTGATAATTTTGAGTCATTTAACCCAGCAACTGGGGAACTTCTCGGTACGATTTCACAAGCAGGAGAAAGCGATGTCAACTCAGCAGTTGCCGCCGCAAGAGCAGCCCTGCCTAGTTGGTCATCCTCGCCAGGACATGTGCGCGCACGGTATCTCTACGCAATAGCACGCCAAGTGAAGAAA
>CAUZFJ010000229.1:0-2729 GCA_963579105.1 Candidatus Thalassarchaeaceae archaeon | reverse complement strand
CTTCATCAAGAAACTGAAAACGGAACCAAGATTGCTGACACCATCCATATTGATGCTGACATTACCGGCGCCACCACAGGCGATTTTGGCCTATGGCGCCGAATTGAAGACAGCGGCCAATCCGCTAACTCAACTGGGCAAATGTGGGAAGTCAACCGTATTCATGAAGAGAACTGGCTCAATCTTACAGGTGGTGGTATACTAGAAGGAATGGGACCATCTCAAACATACAACGAAACTTGGGACCATGAAGTGATTTACGAGAATTACACTAACCGTACCATCTACTACTCGTGGTATGAACAGAGCAACGACCCTAGCCAAGGTGAAGAATGGCCACCCCGATCTCCAATACCTGTAGAAGAGGTAAATACCACTGAAGAAGAATCCGGACTTGGAGATATTAACATTAGCCGTGAAACGGGATTGGCTCCTGCTGAACTTCTAATCGGTGACAATGTCGGACTTTACTCTGGAGACCTAATGAGTTTGGAACTGACTGGTAATTCTTACCAATCTTATACCCGTGACGGACACACAATGGATGTCACCTCTTGGAGTGGCACATACTTGAGTGAGTTGAGTACCGCTTCTGGTTTAGTAATCAATGAAGGCATACTTGCGGGTTTGGTTGCTGAAGTTTCAAGGGAAGTTTACATTGATTTTAATGAAACAGAAGATGCTTGGTTCTGGGAGAACCAGTCCCTCGAAAGAGTACTTTCACCCAATATCGTGACTGCTGGTGAAAATACCCCTCCAACTATTGTTGAAGTTAGACTTCAAGAGGAGAAAGTTGTCAACGAAGGTGGGAACCTCGTTCACATTGAAGTTGAAATCAGTGACCCTGATTGGAATATGCGAGGAGTTGAGGTTGACTTGTCATCGATTGGCTTAGGAACCATTCAATTGAACGATGTTGGCGAGGAAGGTGATATCATCGTTCACGATGACAATTTCACCGGCTCATTTGTCTATTTTGGAACCGATGCCGGAAACTTAACAATCACACCAACCGCAATTGATACTTGGAGCAGCACAACAGATAATCGTATGATGGAAGTGGTGCATAGGGCACCAAGAATTGTCGATTTCACACTCAGCAATGAACAAGCAAACCGCGGCGATAATGTAACTGTAACTGTCAAAACTTTTGACAGCCTTATAATCGATAGTGTTGGAATTGACTTAATCGCCGAAGGCGGAGAAATCCATCCACTAACAAATGATGGTGGCGACTATTGGAGTGGTGTGGTAACTATCCCTGAAACTGTGAGCCCTGGCGACATATATCTTCCCGTCAAGGTGATTGACAGTGGTGGTGGTTGGGCGATACTCACGCAACTAAACTTACCTAGTGAAGACGCGGGTGTAGCCGGTGATGCGTGGGATGCACCGACTGCAAGCATCCCTGCACTTCTAATTGAAAATAGTGGCCCAGTAATATCCGATTTCCAAATTCTGAAAGAAGGGGTTCAAGTTCAGGAAATTATCGTTCCAGATGTTGGTGATGGCGCATCAACTTACGTGCTAACAGTGAATGCAACCGACCACGATGCAATTACCGTTGTACAAGGTAGATTGCGAATGCTTGCACCAGTTGGTCAAGACACTTCTTGGCAAACCATGAGAGATGATGGGCAACAAGGAGACGAGGTTGCAGATGACGGAGTGTACTCTATCCAGGTGACTGTTCGTGAAGGGCTTCCTGTTGATTCCTTAGTCCTTGATTTCCGGGGAATTGATGTCTATCTTCAAAGTACAAGTCCTGTTTTCGAAGCCACGGTAGAACTTTCCGATAAAGAGGTAGACCCACTGACAAATCCAACCGATGCACTCAGTGATTGGGGCTCAACTGTGATGATTGTAATGATTATTTTGGGCGTCGTGATGCTAGGTGGTGGAGTTGCTATTGTGGTTCTGATGCGACGTGGTGGAAGCCTTGATGAGCAACTCGGCCTAAATAATCAGTTTCAGAAACAATCCTGATGAGGTAAATCTACATCCTTGATGAAGGGTCGGATTGGTGAAGATGTTATGCGAGTACTATTCATCTGTGTTGGAAATACCTGCCGAAGTCAGATGGCTGAAGGTTGGGCAAAATCTCTCGGTTTAGAAGCCCAATCTGCAGGCACACATCCAGGGCAATCCGTCGCCAATAATGCTATTGAAGTGATGGCTGAAAAAGAAATAGATATTTCTAATCAAGTTCCAACCAAAATTAAAGATGTTGATGTTGAATCTTTTGACCTAATATTTTCAATGGGATGTGGTGTTTCATGTCCGGATATAAAATTCGATGATGATTGGAGTTTGGATGACCCGTATGGCGGAATTACTGAAAAGTACAGAGAAATACGAGATGAGATAGAAAGAAATGTGCGACAACTAATTGAATAAAGATACTCAATTGAGCAAAAAGCGTTGATTTATAACAAAAAAGCGTTGATTTAAGTAAAAAGTGTTGATTTGTGTTCACTCTTCTGAATCATCAGGCATATCACCGATGCCTTCTAAGTGTATTTTGACGTAAGAAAGAACTCGGACAGCATCATCCATCTGAATCTCCTCTGTACCGATTTCAACACCTCTGTTGAACATTTCTGGAGGCAAATTACCTGCGATATTGCCATTACGTCGGCGGCAGATTTCAGCAGTATCAATTGCTGTTCTCATTGAGTTGCCTCTTGCAACTATTTCGACGTCTCGATCACCATCTTGCATTGCTCTCA
>CAUZFJ010000228.1:0-2738 GCA_963579105.1 Candidatus Thalassarchaeaceae archaeon | reverse complement strand
GTCGGCGCAATAATTGCTCTGAAAAAAACCCCTTGGAAATTAAGAACCCGAGGACTTTTCATCACTTTACCAGTTATCCACATTCTCAATGTGTTTCGAAACGCGGGTATAATCTACCTCGACATGACATACAGGGACTGGCATTGGTTAGGTGTGGGTATGTTTGATTTTGCCCATTCTTATGCTGCAAAAGTCGGTAGTTTGTTTGCCATGTTTTTAATGGCGATTGTTCTATTTGAAATCCTTCCAGAACTTCATAATAATATTCTAAGATTGATGAAACCATTATTTCCCAAAAAATCTAACGCTTCTTGAGTTTTTCAAGAACCTTGCCTCGTAATGGCATACTATGTTCCCAAGCGAATTCCTTCATCACTCTAAGGGCTTGTTTTTCCAATTTAGGATCTGCAACCAAGTCTTTTACATCAATAATATTCTCTCTTGTATTGGCTTTGAATGCAGCTATAGGTTCTTCATTGTGAAATACTAGATAAGCAGAGCCAAATCCAAATCTTTCCCTCAACAACGACGCAAAGTATGGGGCTAGAGGGTCAGATGGAGGTAAAACGAAATCCCTCATTATCGCCACATCAGTTGAACTCTCAAGCATTTCTTTGCGACCCCAACAAACTTGATTCAAATCTTCTAACAAGAATCCCTTGATTAAATTCCCTTCATCAACAAGATATTGAAGAACTGTCATAATTTCTTCGGGCTTGTACGGCTTGCCAGCCATCTTTTCACATTGTTTCATAGTGATTACAGGGATTTCTTTAATCAATTCAATAAGATAATCTTGCTTGAATTGCCAATGGTCTGTGATAATTGTAGGGTGAACTGTCCGGAACCCTCCTCTGTAGTCTTGAACTAAGTGGCCTGAACGAATTAGTGGTTGAGCAAGTTTGCGGAATTCTGAACGGCGCAAAGCATGCCTATCCATGAATAACTGAGGATCTGAATGATCTGTGAAGAACTCTAAAACATCCAATAATTCCTCATTCGGTGGCAAATTACGAATCGTCAATAGTCTTTGGAAATGCGAATAAGGCGCATATACTCTGTGACCTGTTAGATTGGTCCCTTGGTGTAATTGGTTGGCACTTGCCATTGATGAGAGATTGACTCGGTACGCTTCACTGCGCCCTCGTAGAGCAAAGTCATCTCGGATTTCAAAAAGATGCTTTACAGCCATCGTTTCATTTTCACTACGTGAGTCTTGATGCATTTTGTGGTTGTAGAATAATACCCTAACAGATTCTTTGATTGGGCGTGGGTCCATAACCCCTCCTCGAATCATCCTGCGCCCATCACCAATAGGTTCGAACCCTATTCTGGTGAATGCATCTATGGTTTCTTTTCGGGCCTCAGATATATTTTCTCCATTGAAATTTGTTAACACCGAAATTTCTACAAGAGTATCTCTGTAATTCTCCAATAAACGGTCAAACTGTTCAACAAATTCGTCCAGGTATGCATGTGGAATATGGATATCTTTAATCTCAAGATAATCATTTACTTTGTACATCAATATTCTACCAACAGGGTCGACCCCTTTGAAAACAGGATAGTACCAACCTTGTTTCAGTACGTACCTTACTTCTTGGATAAAACGCGAACAGAATGGGTCAGATTGAGTTAAGATTCGCATTTTCCTATCTTCTCTAACCCGTTTCTTAACCTGAGGGACATCCGAGGGTACACAATAGAAATCTGTTAATCCTGGTTGCAAAGCGACCACTTTAGTGATTCTTCCCTGCTCCATAAGCAATTTCAATGTGTCTTCAAGATCCTCACCAGCTCTACTAACATACCAGCCTAAAGTGAACCTTTTTACAGGACCTATTCTGTTAATTAATTCAACCAAAGCATCGTCAAATGGTAAAGGATTGTACACCTCATATACTCTGTGGAATAATGAAAGACTTCTTTTTCTCTCTGGAAGTTCTTCATATTGTTTAACATAAAGTAATTGACGCTCCATATTGTTCAACGCGTATTTTGCCCGATTCATCACATGTTTTGACTCATCATCGCGGGGGATATCAACAAGGATTTGTTGTCTAGTTACATTTTCACCAGCAGGAACTTTGGTCATCAGTTTGGCTTCCATATCACCAATCCATGGTTCAGGTCTCAATCCTAGAAGCAGCCCCATTTGGTCCTTTTTCGTATATCCAATCCGATTATGGAGTAAACGACCCATTAATACATCTGAATCATGTTTCATATCCTTCCAATCAGCAAAACGGAAATCCTTCACTCTGTCTAACAATTCATGCATCTTTTGAATCATTACATGAGAAGATAGTGCACCTAATGGATCATCATGTAACTTGAATGATTTAGTTAACAATAAGTTTTGCAGGTTGCGATAAGCCACTACTTCTTCCTCGCCACCAGTTAGGTAGTGTTCATCTACACGCAAGATAAATTCGCCTTCTTCGGTTTGTCTATAGAATCCAATAGTGACAATATTACGTACCTCTAACTCATGTAGGATATTCTCTATCATAGGTTTGGGGAAAGGTAAACGATCGACAAGCACCTCTAATGTCTGGGGTCCTTCACTTCCAAGAAGGTCAACTAACTTAACTCTAAGACACTCATGTGGGTCAGAAAGAGGAGTCTGCTCCCAATCAATCGCCTCTGTGCCTTTGTACTTTGTACTCGTCTCATAAATCAAGCCACCAAGGTATAACTGACGCAAATCGTCCAATTCATCAGCATCATGAGACGAT
>CAUZFJ010000227.1:0-2754 GCA_963579105.1 Candidatus Thalassarchaeaceae archaeon | reverse complement strand
GCCGAATTTTAGGTGTTTGTTTTGATTGAGAATGTTGTGCAATTTCTCTTCGGACTAATTTTTGCTTTATTTTTACCACGTCTACCCCTAATGGTGTTACCGAGATTAAGTGTGATGGAAGGTCAATTAGCACCATTCCCGATGCCACAACCGATTGACAAACACTTGATTTCCCAGATGTTGATAATGAGTACATTATGGAAACTCTCTTTCCTCTTTGCACTCATACCCCTAGCGATTGGATATGTTATCCTAATTTCTTTCGCCTCGCCCATCGCATTCGGCCTCTTCATCGGTGCAGGATGGGCGATACTTTCTCGGCTCATTCCAACCAGTGGTTTCTCTTTTCCCAACACTCCGTACTCAACAGAATTAATTCATGAGTTGAATGAAATCCGGGTGAATGAACCAACTTGCTGTGATTCAGCAGAGATAGCTTGGGAGACGATTTCTGTTCGTTGTCAGAATTGTAGGACTTCCCATTTGGACACAGCAAGACCTGATTTGGGTCGCATTAGAACAGATGGATTGCTGGGTAGATTTAGGTTACTTTTCCTTGATGGACACCCTCTAATCAACAACACTTCTGAGGATTGACTCTGATAATAAGTCATGGTTTTCAGTCTTCAAATGATTTGGAATGAAAGTTTGGAAGGTGTCAATCATCTTTGCGAATAATTGATTCTGTTACCTCTTTTGCCTTAGCAAGTGCTGCTAACATCTCACCTTTGTTGCCTTTTACAAGAGTGGCGTCCTCATTTGCATCATCCTTGTCATGCTTATCTTCCTCATCCTTGTCTTGCAAATCTTCTTTCTCATCTTCTTCTGAGTCAATCTCCGAGCCTTCAGTAAGCATAAGTTGCCCCGAATCATCCAAATCTTCCCATTGTGATTCGGTATTTACTAGCCAACCAGGTAGGTCATAGCGCCCTCCTCCTAGAACAGCCATGGTGGTGAAGGTGGCCAAAGGGAGAACTGCAAGAGCAACTAACATGTCAAGGAAGGAAGTTTCGGGGACTTCAATGGAAAGCTCGTCAGGAAGGAAAGCCTCAATAATGCTTTTTTCGAGGGCAATTTGTTGCCACTGAGAGACATCTGGATTAATAATATCAAAGACAAATCCAACGATTATTCTGCCCACAAGCCACAGGATTAATACTGGGAACATCCAGTTTATTTTTGTCACAGTGACTAGAAATCTCCTTGCAGTTGAAGCGGCACCAACATATCTTTGGGCAAAATTAGGGAAAGTTCTGAGAATTAATGCTAGAGAGCCAAGATAGCCAATCATTGCTAATTCTAGAAGCCGATTTGGAACTAACCATTCCGAAGGCACGAACTTTAACACAAGCAGTGGGCTAATCGCTAGTAAAATCTGAAGCGGTGCCGCTAGCATCTGCAGCCCACCGTGAACCTCCAACAGTGACCGTTTACCACCTACCATTTCTCTGTTGACGATCTGCATCATTTTTCCTGATGGCGATGTTAGCACATGAGTTCTAGCGCGGTCAATCTTCCCTGCGTCCTTCATCAAGCGACTGGCGCCAATTACTGGCATCCAGCCACCTTTCTCAGCAACTGAAACCGGCATCCAACCCCCTACAACCAATGCTAGCACTAGTGAGAGGATTCCATATCCTAGTGAGCCACTAAGAATCCACGGTATAAGGTCAACTCTGAGAAGGGGGCGCTCACCAAGAATACCCCCAAAATCAATGAAATATGTGGCTGAAAATGCAATTGCAGGTGCGAGTATTACTTGGCCACAAACAATTATGGTGAGCCAAAACCTCTCAAGGAGCGTGCTTCTTTGCTCTGCCACAACAATACCGACTCTAACTTTTAGCCATATTCTCTTCGCTTCTTCAGCCGCGAAAAGACCGATATACCAATAGTCTGTATTTAGCCAAAAATATGAGGAAATGCGACATCTGTCCTAGACAGATGCCAATCAACCTTTTTATCTCGACTCGGTTGGGACCACTGTTGATGCGAATGAGCCGGCTGAAATCCGTTACCCTTGCTTTGCTGTTATTTGCTACATTAATTGCGCCAATTTCAGCAAATGTAGGCGCTTCAGGGCCAAAAACAATGGTTGATTTCACAGTCCAAAGTATTTCCATCGGAAATGCTTCTGTTGCAGCCTTGCAGTGGGACCAACCCGATGGTACTCAGAAGGATTATTTCTTGAAATCAGCCGTTTTACCAATACAAGTTACTTTCATGCAGGCTGGTTCAACACACCAAACAACTGCAGCCACTGGTTACATCGAAGTTTGGCACCCTGTGGGGGTTAAAGTCGCCGAATGGAATTATTCTCTATCATTAACAGGTGGTCAATCGGTCATCCACGAAGTTGTTTGGACTGCAGAAGCGGCTCACAGTCAACTTGATGAGAACGGTACACTAAGTGGGGGTTACATCATCAAAGGTGTAGTTGATGCTGGAATTGCAGAAGGCGAACCCTCAAATGATGTTACTGAAAAACATATCCCGATTGCTATTTTCTTTGATAACATGGAGAAAGGTTGGTGTGGGGATAACAACGGCGACAATGCTATGGATTGTCCTGGAGACACTGGTTACGATAACCCAACATTTGCCGCGGTGGGCTATGAAGCAGGTACAACTAACGCCGATGGTACAGGTCCATGGCAGATGGATAATTCATCTAGTTTTATTGGTACGAGACACTGGCGACATTCGGTCCCAGGACAAGATTATGTTAGTAATGGGAATGACCACATTGTCTGG
>CAUZFJ010000226.1:0-2805 GCA_963579105.1 Candidatus Thalassarchaeaceae archaeon | reverse complement strand
TTTTCTGACTTGTCTTGATGCGATTGGTTGCAACTACAACTGGCTTTACTCGGATGTAATATCCATCAGCAGTTACGCAATCCACTACATCATCCACCTTTCCGCTCATTCTGCGGATTTGACGGCGCACGTAATCACTCTGAAGAGCGTGTCCAATATACTCGGTTAGAGCATCTTCGCCACGGGTGTCAATTACACGGAATCGGAGTTTGACGTGCATCTTTGAAAAGTCGCCATCAACGTCATTTTGGGTAGTCTCATATATTCTACCAATCAAATGTTCTGGGGTTTCCCCAAGTGTTTCTCCAATGACCTTGAATTGCCAGGGTTGTCGAGGTGCTCGGATGGTGAACCACCGCTTTGACTTCCACTTATCTTTCTGTTTTCTTGCTGCTGCGCGTGCTTTTGCTCCTTTTGCGGCCATTATCAAACACCTGTGGTCTTACGGGGGCTACCCCATTAGCATCCCGCCGACTTTCAAGAAGTATTTGAACGGGCCGGCTCACCCATAGGGTGGGAAAACAAGTATCCATTCTGTAGATGGACTATTTTCTGATAAAATCCTTACTATCAACTTTCAATCAATATTTGCAAAATAGGCCGGCATTGTCATTTATCTTATCGCGCCGGCCCAACACAATGACACTTCCTATCCACCGCCTTGAGTGGACAGTTCACGCATCAGGTGTCAGCGATATTGATGTAATTGCAGATTCCTTGGCTTGGTTAATTGGCGATGAGGAATTCGTAGCAGTTGAAAAAACCCAATCATACCACAACACGCCGATGTATATCGTTCACGCTGAGGCGAAGAAAAAGTCTGAAGCCCGCCGATCTTTACCACGTTTAGGCAAAATATTACTTGAAAAACTCTCAACAAGTATTGAAGGTCGAATTGATGACGAAAACTGGCTACATCTGAGACTAAAGTTAGACGACTTGGTATGTGGGAATCCAACTCTCACTAGCCCGCGCGAACCCTGTGAAAGTGTAAAAGGAAGGATGAAACTTGAGGTTTACCCTGGCGACGTTGTAGAAGAAGTAGCACGCCGTTTGTTGATTGAGGCGGCTGAAATCGCGACTAAGAAGAACCTACCAGAAATCCCAAACCTTGACGGGGCTAATGATTAACTTCATAGAAGAGGGGCCTGCACCAAAGGTTGAGAGGAATTACGATGACTCACGTTGTAACCACCCCATGCGTTGACAAGAAGTACCAAGAATGTGTAGCAGTTTGCCCTGTTGAAGCATTTAGAGAAGCCGATACTTACCTCGTAATCGACGCTGATGAGTGCATTGATTGTGGTGCTTGTATTCCAGAATGTCCTGTTGAAGCAATTTTTGCTGATACCGACGTTCCTGCTGAAGAAGAAGCTTGGATTGAGCGCAATGAAATCGAAGCGCTTGATTTGCCAATCGCTGAAGGTGATTCACCAGTTCTTGCTTGATGGGAAAACTGATTCCATCAATATCCCCTGCCATGCCACAATGGCCGCCCAAAACTAGTTGCTTCATTGGGTTGTGCAATCTAGCAAAGCGGGAGGTAAATAAGAGTGGGAATGACCAAGTTTTGGAAAGAATATGAGCATGATGAACCTTTTTGGAATCCTCAGGTGAAGGCCGCAAGCGGGCTAACCATCACATTTCTTTTGGGCGCGGCAATAATCTCACTTTCTAGCGGTAACGACTGGTTCTTCGTGAACGCGATAATGATGGGTGTCGTGTTTGTCATTCTTGGATACATCCATAATAATGTGAGATTGAACAATGCCACGATTTGGGCGCTTTCAGGTTGGTGCGTAATACACATGGCAGGGGGTCTAATTCCGGTTCCGGCAACATGGCCGATTGAAGGTGACATCCAAGTTCTCTATAGTTGGTGGTTGATTCCTGACTATCTGAAGTACGACAATATCGTGCACGCCTACGGTTTTGGTGTCACGACCTGGGTCTGTTGGCAGGGGCTGGCTATGGGATTCAAGAGAGCAGGCGCAACCCTGCAACCTACTTTCGAAATGTTGCTATTGTGCTGGGCTGCTGGAATGGGATTGGGTTCTCTCAACGAAATCATTGAATTCCCACCAACGATGATGCTCGCTGAGATTGATCTCGGTGGTTATGTCAACACGAGCTTGGATTTAATTTCCAACATGCTCGGCTCTCTAGTGGCAGTGATTGCCATTTGGTATTTTAGTAGACCAACTAAAGAGGACGAAGAAGAATGATTGTAGACACACAAGGATTAATCTACGACTTCATAGCATAATCCGTTTGTGCCGGGATGGATTTCAGCTCTGATTGCATCATTGTTTGGTGCTGGCGAAGAAGTGGAACGTATTCTCGAAGAAGAATAGATGCACAAGGGTCTGCTCTAAAATAGAAATCACGAGTTGTCGGAACATTGACACCTTCATAGCATCAGGCGGTGTCAATGCTAACCCATCGTCTGAAGGTGCTGCTGCCCATTTTGATGCTGCTCAGCATACTGTCGTTCTCTACGCCCAACGCACTTGATATTGAGGACCATGATACAGACACACAGGCGCGCCAATCCGGACAAACCGTGGTATCAATCGGCCCCTCAGACAGGCAGGCGGAGTTGAGGATTCCTGGAGATATAGGAGTGAATGAAACACTACCGCTAGTCGTTGCCTTGCATGGATTTTCCGAATATCCAGGGTATGTGTACGACTATTTCCAAGGAGTCAACAGTGTCGATGACAACAGGCATCTGCTTCTAACCCCGTACGGAACTGAGAACCCTGACGGCTATTACTTCTGGAACGGCACCCCAGCTTGCTGCGA
>CAUZFJ010000225.1:0-2825 GCA_963579105.1 Candidatus Thalassarchaeaceae archaeon | reverse complement strand
CTCTCACCTAGTTGATTTACTTCTACAATCTGGTCACAGCGTTAGCATCTATGATAACTTCTCATCCGGTCGTCGCGAATTCCTCTCCCACCATGGTGATAATGTAGCCGTCATTGAAGGTGACTTATTGGATTTAGACGCGGTGAAATCTGCAATGGATGGCATTGACATGGTTTTCCATCTTGCTGCTAACCCTGACATTCGTCTTGGAACTACTATCACTGATACCGACCTAAACCAAGGTACAGTTGCTACCTACAATGTGCTAGAAGCAATGAGAGTTTGTGGTGTAAAGAAAATCGCCTTTTCATCTTCTTCAGTGGTTTATGGTGAGGCTGATGTGATGCCGACGCCAGAAGATTATGGTCCACTCTTCCCGATTTCGCTTTATGGTGCGAGTAAACTTGGGTCTGAGGCTCTAATTACGTCGTGGGTAGGGACCTTTGGGCTTCAAGCGTGGCTTTTCAGGTTTGCAAATATCGTCGGTGCTAGAGGTACCCACGGTGTCATCTTTGATTTCATTCACAAATTACGTGCAGATCCTAGCCGATTAGAAGTGCTTGGTAATGGAAGGCAGGCAAAATCGTATATGGAAGTACGAGATTGTGCGATGGCAATGATTCACCTTGTAACCAATACTGATGACGCAATAAATTACTACAATTTAGGAAGTGATGATACTTGTAGTGTAAGTAGAATTGCAGAAATTGTGATTGAAGAATCTGGTTTATCTGGTGTTTCGATTGAATACACTGGTGGAGACCGTGGCTGGGCTGGAGATGTTCCAAAGGCGATGCTAGACCCAAGTCGCATGCGTGCAGCTGGTTTTGACACTAAATATGATTCAGAGGGCGCGGTTAGACACACTGCTCAAATTCTTATGAAGGAGATTGGAATAGATGATGAATAAATTAAGACGTAATAGGAATCTGATAACAGATGAGAATGGAGATGCGAGGATAACTGCAGGATTTGTGGTTGCGGGTGGAATCACATTCATCCTACTTGCAGTGGTACTATTCACCGATTTGCCACCCATCGGCCCAAATGAGGGCGATTTAGCTCCTAACCTCCAAGGTGAAGTTCATCATTTAGGCGCAACGGATTGGGCTGACTTTGAATTATATGAAGAAATAGACAGTAGTTGGGACGCAGATTCCAGCCCTGAAGCAAAATGGTTCTTCATTCAGTTTATGGATACTGATTGTGGTTACTGTTGGGAAGAAGCAGCATCGATGACCGATCTTCAAGGAGCATTTGGAGATAGAGTGACCTTCATCAGTGTCGCTCTAAGTTTAGACATACCTTCACATTCATCGTCAAGAGAAGAAGTAATTGCCTTCCAGGAAAAATCATCACTTATTGAATGCAAAGGCGGGGATACCGATTGTTCTTCGCGCCCGGGTGAACCTCATGATTGGGCATATTTTGATGACTTATCACAATCAACCTTGGACCCTTGGAAAGTACAGGGAACACCCTTTGTAGTAATTGTGCAACCAGATGGGATTGTGGCTTGGAACCAAGCCGCCCACACCGGTGAGGAAGTTGGTAACGCCCTCTATAGCATGTTACCACAGGTAGGTGAATAAGATGGTAATGTCAACATCAGTAGTTCTAGCCATCTCGGCTCTAACAGTATTGTTTGGGGCGATGTCACGCCTCGAGTCTACCCGCCCATTATTCTCAACTTTAGGTATGAGTGAACTGGTTTCAGCTCCAGTTAGCAGAAGAATGTTGGTGGGGACTCTTGCCAGCATTTCTGGAGGGATGTTAGCAGCGGTTTGGGTTTGGGTAATCCAAAGGCAATCAATCATTGGAAGCACGACACTCTGTGCACCTTCGAGTGGTTGTGCTCAAGCCCTTTCAAGCCAGTCCATGAATACAATTCCATTTTCAAATATGGATTTCGGATTGTTTTTCGTATTAATGTTCAGCGTGCTTGGATTCATGGCATTAAGCATCCACCTTGAACCATCTTGGTCTAAGAATGGAGGTTTTCTTTCTTGGGGCAGAACAATCAGCGGTATTTCTACTCTAATTGCACTGTGGATGACTATTACTCATCTACTAATGGTTGATGGTTCACCAGCAATCTGTCCAATTTGTATTGTTCTATTGGTTGCAAATATTGTGACAACAATGCAATTCAATTTGTTGCTAGCATCACATTCCGATGGCAGTTGGGATTCTAATTGAATACAGTCTTGGATAAGTTATTATCCAAAGCAGAAAAGTGGGGCATAATTGCTCTCAACCGAATCGGTCTTATTCCTCAGAATCAGACACTTCTTCTGTTACAGGTTGAGCGAATAGTAATAGAGAGAAGATGAAGATGAATCCCATAAGAGCCATCAGCGGAATACTCATGAAATCAAAAACATTGAGATATTGAACCGTACATGAGTCAAAGGCTGAACAGAAGGGGGAATGCTGTGCTGGATTCATTTGCAATTGATAATGGTAAATCGATACGAATGCCCCAAACCCAGCCATTGCTAAACAATATGGTTTAATCCCGAAATCATTTCTAAATGCGCCAAAGATCAAGAGAAATGCCATTGGATACATAATAATGCGTTGATACCAACACAATTTACAGGGCAAGAAATGAGCAATCTCTGAGAGATACAAACTTGCCATCATTGCGAATAAGGCTGCGAATCCTGCAAGAAATAGTGCTTCCCTGCTGTGTTCAAGGCGAAGTTCAGCGATCTTCACAGCAATAGGAACAGATTTTTTACTTGCAATTAATAATCCAATCAGAATTATTCCTGCAATTCCTGCTGCTAATGCTAGATAACCGAATAGATTTCCTGCTTCTT
>CAUZFJ010000224.1:0-2830 GCA_963579105.1 Candidatus Thalassarchaeaceae archaeon | reverse complement strand
TGATAGATCCACTGGCTAAACTCAGTCTAACCGTTGAAATTGTCGCCACTGAACAGGGTGAAGAAACGGCGACCACAGGTGTTACTCAAACGGCTGGAATGTTGTTAGGGGTTGAAATTGAGCCGTTAGAAGATTTGGCTGAGTCACTAAATCTGCGCTGGTATGTTACTGTTGACCACACACCCGTAGGAAATGGAATGGCTGATGATGTGGTTCTCCACTATGGTTGGTCTTCCTCATTTTATCATGACGCAGGAAATACCACGAACTGGACTCAGGTGATAGATTCCGAGCGTTTAGCAGAAGATGGAATCCCATTCACTATCAATGATTTATGGAGATTAGAAGTGACAGTGATGTTAGTTGATGACCTCAATGCAACCGTTTCTGGAATTGCTCATACTCAGGTTCAAACACTGGATAGAACGCCAACTGGTGCGGGAATGGTTCCCGTCATTATCTTGCTAATTGCCATCGTTGCTGGCTTTGTTATTATTGTGCGCCAAGATTACCAGAGAGAAGTTGGGCTTCCACTTCTAACAGGAACTCTACGTTATATCAAGAAAGAATGGATTGCTGAAGTGAAAGTAACTGCAGGAAAGTATGACTTGACAATCAAAGGCGCATCCGCAACTTTACCTTGGAAGATGTCAAGGGTGCCTAAGCAGCAATTAGTTGCAGCAGGGACAAGTCGGAATTTTTCTGTCAAACTTAGAAGTACAGAAGAAATCAATGAGGCGCAAACTCATTGGGAAGTTGAAGTTGAAGAACTAGGTGGTTGGGTTCTTGACCTCAAATTACCAGTTCACAAAATTGAGTAAAAAAACGCGCACCAAGCAAATTTTGTGGTAATCTTGGTTTTTCTCTAATTAAGGTAGTCATCTGACCAAAAAAAAGGGGTTAATTGTCGACAACGTTCAAAAACCTCCGGTGGGGCGAGAAAACTCCGGATGTGGAAAAATGGAGTTGGATGAAACAGACAAGAAATTGATTGAAGCACTTCAAGAAGATGGTAGACTCTCAATGAGAGCGCTCGCTGACATGGTGGGCGTTGCCCTGGGAACTGTGTCAAATCGACTTGGAAAATTAGAACAAAATGGTGTCATCACTGGCTATACTGTCACTCTTGATGCTGACAAAGTTGGCTGGGAAATGAGTGTCGTTGTTGGGCTGCGAATTGTCAAAGGAGAACTACTCCCAGTACAGCGCCTGATTGCAAACGACCATCGGGTTTTCGCGGTGTATGATGTGACGGGTGAGATGGATAGTTTGGTGTTCGCGCGGGTGAGTGATAGGGATGACTTGGATGACTTCACAAAAACCGTTCTATCTACGGAAGGGGTAGAACGTTCCACTACGATGGTAGTACTAAACACAGTCAAAGAAAAGGGTGTGAAATTACCAAAGTAGGTCAACCAAATAGGCTCTCAAACAATTAATTTTGTAGCACTTATTACTAAAGTGCCGATTTTTGACAAATGTTGTTTTTTGGCCGTTTCGGGGTATTGATTCGCGCATCTTCAAGAACGGTCGCTTTGCGGTAGCACACTGTTGAGCGATTTAGGTAGCAGGAATGAAGACGCCAGCGGCGCAATATTGAGCGCCGCTGAATGGAATCTAATTCGACACGATTTGGATATTAGATTCCCACCATCTGATTTGTGTCCATTGTTAAAGTTCGGTCGCTGGATGGACCAGCCACATCAGCATCTTCCAGCAGCAAGGCTTGCCTCAAGTAATTGGGATGGATTACTAATTGCTGATGAAGTAGGATTAGGCAAGACTATCTCGGCATTACATGTTTTGCGGCGCCTTCATGCGATGGGTGAAACTGGTGGCGTTCTCATCATCTGTCCTGGTGGGTTAAGGCTGAAATGGTTACAAGAAATGTTTCACCGTTGTGACCTTGATGGATTTGAAGCAAATACTGGCAAAAAACTACGCCAATCATTGGACAGGATTCGTGATGGAGAATCACTAGTTGTAGTCACTAGCCATGGGATTTTCAGACAACCAAAATTGTTGAGAGAATTGATGGAGGAGGGGGTTCCTGACCTTCTTCTGACAATTGTTGATGAATCACATCATTGCAGAAATCCCCGTAGTAGATTACACGATGCAATTCAAATTCTTTCATTACATAGTCGGCAAACACTGTTTCTAACAGCAACCCCGGTCAACTTATCAAATGAAGAATTGTGGATACAACTTTCACTTTTGGCGCCTGACAGGTGGCCCGATTTTATCTCATTCCAAGCAACCATGAGACCTATGCAGATGCTGAATACAGCACTTGATGCGACGGCGAAAACCATACCAGACCTTGAAGGAGCATTGGCAGCGCTGCAGGTTCTGAACATGACACCTGGATTCACCAATGATCCACGTCTGGTCCAAGCGATTGAAATCTGCTCAGACCCTCTAGGTTGGAGAGATGAATATCTGCAGGGGAATCGGATTGAAGTTGCTGATTTAATTCGCCAACTAAGACCACTCAATGAATTAATTGTTAGAACAAGACGACGTGATATGGACCTTGACCTCGCAACACGAGAAGCTATTACATTAGATGTAAATTTGAGTGCTGCTGAGTGGAGACTGTATGAGGCTGCAAGGCGCTGGACTTGGCGGTTAATGCAATTGAGAAATCCCGATTCCGACCGGTTTGATTGGGCACTAGTTGTGCCGGAAAGAATGGCCAGTAGTTGCCTACAAGCATTCTCTACCCACGTGCGAACTCAATTGAGGCAAACTGCAAGAGCGGCTTTTGATTTTGGTACCGAAGGTCAAGATGAAGCCGAAGATGGTACAATCCGTGAAGCAGAACATC
>CAUZFJ010000223.1:0-2861 GCA_963579105.1 Candidatus Thalassarchaeaceae archaeon | reverse complement strand
TCTCCCGTCCAAACTAGATGCGTGTGGCTATCTACTAGACCTGGTATTACGGCTTTACCGGCTAAATCCCATACTTCCATTTCACCTGTTTCAACTAAGGTTGGCACTCTAGAATCTAGTTTCTTTTGATGGTAAAATTCATCTTGTAATTCTTCACTCGGACCTATTTTTTCAATTCTTTCATCTGATGATAATATGGCCATCCCTTTTGGATGAACGAGTAACTCATAATCAGACATTTTAGTGCCAAGAAGGGGACTCTCAATGCCATTAGGGCAAAGGTGGGCAATGGGTCCAACATTGAGTAAAAGCCGCCGCATTGTTCCTCCGGACACACTACAGGCTTGAAATGATGTGGCCTGCCCGCAATGTTTGTTGGTACTATGGAAAGCGGCGTAGTGGTAGGAATCGAATCTACCGCTCACACGTTGTCAATTGGGAGTGTTGACCAAAAAGGGTCACCTTCCAAGTCATTTTCAGCATTTTATAGGCCGGATGAAGGTGGTATTCATCCTCGAGAAGCAGCAGATCATCACGCTGAAAAAGCCTCAACATTAGTAAAACAACTCTTAGAATCAGGTATTACACCTGATTCGGTTTCCGCTATTGCTTTTAGCCAAGGACCAGGACTAGGACCTTGTCTCAGAGTTGGGGCTAGTGTGGCTAGAGCACTAGCGAGTAAGTGGAAGGTGCCTCTAGTTGGGGTAAATCACTGCGTGGCCCATATCGAGATTGGGCGTCAACAATGCGAAATGGATGACCCTGTCTTACTATATGTTTCAGGAGGCAATACTCAGGTTATAGCCAGAAGGGGCGATCGTTATCGGGTACTTGGAGAAACCCTAGATATTGGTATTGGCAATATGTTGGACAAGTTTGCAAGGGGTCAAGAATTACCTTTCCCCGGCGGCCCTAAAATAGAAAAATTAGCTAGCAAATGGAGAGCAGATAATATGGATTCGGATTTAGATGATTACACATTGCCATATGCGGTTCACGGAATGGATTTGGCATTTTCTGGCCTGCTTACGGCCGCCTCCCGATTAGTTGAAAGAGGTTCAGAATTAGGTGCTGTTTGTTGGAGTTTACAAGAACATGCTTTTGCCGCGTGTATTGAAGTCGCCGAGCGAGCAATGGCCCATACTGGGAAAACAGAATTACTGTTAGGTGGCGGTGTAGCATGTAACAACCGAATAAAACAAATGGGAGAAATTATGGCTATAGAACGCGGTGCTAAATCCAATGCGCCCGCGCCTCAATTCTGTGTTGACAATGGGTCTATGATAGCAACGTTGGGTAGACTTCAAGTTCTCAATGATGGCGGAATAACATTTGAGTCTTCAGCGGTTAATCAGGCTTTAAGGACAGATGAAACACCTATTTCTTGGGATTAATAGAAATTGAAAACTCACTACTCAATACTGTAAGAGTTATGAGGGGCCGGCAGTAGGCCGCACCACAGAAGAGGGTGCAAGTACTTGGTTGCTAAGAAAAATAAACCATTTAACCCATTCGATAAAGACGCGGTACAAAAGAAAAAAAGACCGACTTATCAAAGGTCTAGAGAACCTCCAAAGAATACTACTGTGCGGCATTCCCCTGCAACTTTGGGCCCAGCCCCATCGTCGATAAAAGATCAGACTTCAAAACCCGCCATTCCCCAATCTCACTTGAAGTCGAAAACTTCTTCTGAACCTGTTATTGAAAAAGAACCTGAATCATCTGATGTCATTCTTGATGATTCTATCGTTGAAGAACCTACCCCAGTTGAACCAGAGTCAGATGTTTCTGAGGAGCCATCAACTGATAAAGCAGATATTGTAGATGGCCCGGCTGTTGCTGTTGGAAAAGTCAGAAGTCTTGGTTTAAGACAAAAACAAGATAAGAAAGTATCCGAAGACAATAATGACTCAGATGAAGTTAGAGTGAGCGGATTAATGGCAGAAGGTAAGGCATTAGCAGTTGCTTCTGGGGTAATTATTGAGGGCGAGACTATTGTTCCCAAGGACCCAATCGCTTTGGCAGCAGAAGCTGCTAGAAGTACCTTAAAAGAAACTAAATCCACAAGTGAAAAGGCTTACGAAAAGCGTAGTAAAATGATTGCAAAAAAACGCAAGACTAGGGCCTCATCCGCCCCTTCAAAAAGGATTGTTAAATTGAATCGCCGTAAATACATGGAATTCAAAGTTGATGTTAGAGAAATCATGGAAGAAGAAAACGTCGATGAAGAACACAGAGCAAATCTCCTCGGCTCTACTTGGGCAAAGGGGGAGCGTCAAGGAATTGATGCAGCAATAGAATTCGTAGAAGAAAAATTAGAAGAAGAAATCATCTCTGATTCGACTGCGGAGAGAATTATCAAAGTCCTGAAAGGATATAGGAAAGTGAGATGAATGACAAAAATAGATAACGATAAAGTAGCAATGGTACACTATCGAGGGACTTTTCCCGAAGATGGTGAAGAATTTGATTCAAGCCATGGGTCAGAACCTCTAGGATACCTAGTGGGCGCAACCCCCCCAAACATGATACCTGGGTTTGAAAGAGAAATGATGGGTGCAAAAGTTGGTGAAAAGAGAGAATTCACCCTTATGGCAGAAGATGCGTATGGTGAACAAACAGATGAAAAGATGATGGATGTCCCAGCATCTGAATTTGCTGAACTTCCTGAAGACATGGAATTGGAACTAGGAATGACATTAATGTCAGGGCATGGCCTATTTAGGGTAGTTGGCATTACAGATACGCTAATCAAGTGTGATTTTAACCACCCATTATCTGGCCGGGCATTAAAATTCGAAGTTGAAGTTGTTGATGTCCGCGATGCCTCAGAAGAAGAATTGGAACATGGGCATGTTCAC
>CAUZFJ010000222.1:0-2864 GCA_963579105.1 Candidatus Thalassarchaeaceae archaeon | reverse complement strand
CCGGGGCGATATTTCCCATTACATCATACCAGTTAACAATTAGAAGAACTGCTTCATCAGCGGGCTGAGAGCCGTTTGGTGCAATTAACTCGATGGAGGACAAAGCACCCGGCGTCACTTCAACATAGGTGTGCCCACTAGCCCCACTGGTGCTAGTAGCGTTGATGCGCCATGTTCCAACTTCGCCACCGCTGTAGATACCTACGGCATCAACGTAGCCACTGCCCACATCCCAACTAATTGAGCCGGCGGCTTGATTTGGCAGTAAATTTCCAAGTCTGTCAGTAACTGTGTAAATAATTGGAACTTGTTCACCTGAGGCCACTGATAAATTAGATTCAATCATGATATTCGTTGCCGACCCAGGTGATACAGTGATATCGGCGGTAGCGAATAATGACTGCCACATCACAGTAACTTGGTCGGAACCTACAGATGTAGGTTGATAGTATCCGGTTTCATTTACAATACCATAATCAGAATACCAAGTCAATGTTGCGCTATCAACAGAGTTACCATTCGCATCAACAAATGTGGTGTTGAATTGAAAAGAGTCATCAATAGTTAATTCAAC
Organism: Candidatus Thalassarchaeaceae archaeon; assembly: GCA_963579105.1. GTDB lineage: Archaea > Thermoplasmatota > Poseidoniia > Poseidoniales > Thalassarchaeaceae > MGIIb-Q1. The sequence goes on along the minus strand of CAUZFJ010000222.1, from coordinate 2,290 downwards.
GGATTTTGTTTCTAAGTCAAGATTAACCGGCGTTCCCGGATCAACTTGTAATGCTAAAGAGCCAGTGACTCCCGTAATAGTTGCACTAATTTGAGTAGTGCCTGCTATATCTGGGGTGAAAAGCCCACCTGAGTCAACTGTGCCGGCGTTAGAGGACCAAGAAACAACACCTGCAATGGGATAACCAGTTCCACTTCTCGCTTGGGCTTCAAGGTTGAGAAGATTATCTGCATCAATACGGTGTGGTGCTTTGGGAAAGACATCAACCCATTGTGCGGTCAAAGGTAGAACACTAATTCCCCAGTCATATGTGACATTGAGACGAGGCCTATCAGATGAGAAAACATACTCACTTGAGTGAAAGCTAACCCATTCTTCACCCCACGCAGGGCCGGTTAAGAGTACAGATGCAGAAGGGTCATTTCCATTGATGTAGCGCTCATACGCAACTTCAACAGATCTTGTGACATCAATTTCAATCCAGCCTTGAGATGTGACCATCACCTCATCCATTAGGCCTCCAGAGTCAGCATTTCCGAGTGCCCCTCCTACATTCCATGAGGTCCAATCCGTGGTATCTGCATCCCACGTTTCATCATAGACAACCCAACTTCTGATTTCTGGTTGCCCACTCAACTGCTTAACATGAAGTGCCAAAGTTGCAGATTGTATTGTCACGTTGGTGAACATACTGGCCTGAGATAAATCAATTCCAAATAGGGTATTCCAGCGACTGCTGGCATTCGCTGAGAAGCCAGTTTTCAATTCAGTGTCGCTACCATAATTGTTGGATGGTTGAGCCGCACTCAACCAAGTATCTTGAATTCCGGGATTTCCCGCACTTCCTAGCCAGTAAGAATTTCCAGCGGAGCCGTTGCCAAGATCGGTGTAGTCATCATCGTTGGCAGATGGCGGTGTTGATGAATGAAAAATCTCTTGATTATCAATAAAATCCACATTTTGGTATGCAATTGCCCAAGGGCAAATCATGATGATTGCTATCATCAGGGATATCAAAGGGTTGCGGAACATGGCGTCGCCTCACCTATGAGGCTAGCCTTCCTTCATCAAATATCCCCCGAATTGTTGGAGGAGGTGTCTCCTATGGAGACACCTGTATTACTAAACCATGGAAGTTGATTTTCACTTAATCTTCCCAAACTTCCCAGTCATCCATGTCTGTAGAACGGTACCACCAGACACCTTGGTCATCTTCCCACCATTCGGTGCCATCTTCATCTACGGAGATATTTGGGTCGCTTTCGCCACCATCAGATTCTGATTGTATTTCTTCTTCAACATAATTGTCAGAAAGTGTGTCAGGTTCGTCGTATTCCCCTTCACTAACGTCGTCATAACTCTCATATTCATCGTAGAATTCCTCTTCTTCATCATCAGCTCCGGCTTTCCTGAGTAGTACAACCAGGGTAGCAATTATTCCAACTATTACCAATGCTCCTAGTGCAGCACCAACATAGTATAGAGTTCCGCCAGCCTCAAAGAATCCGAACAACGTCGGTGTGACTTGCACAAATTCAGAATCGTACTTTTCTTGTGCGACAACAGTCACTTCTGACTGCCCTTCATCAAGCATGTAGATTTGCCACTGATTATTAGAAATCTTAGTGGTGACGTGGAGTTCTCCACCGTGATAGACAGTACCTTCTTCTGGCACCTCTATCTCATTTCCAAATGCATCGAAGGCGCGCACATCAATGGTAATTGTTTCTTGTTGGCCAACAACCAAGTCAGGCGTGATGGTCATCTCAAGAGTTTCAAGAGTTGACGGTGTAACACTGACATTCCAAAAGCCAGTCAAACTTGCGTATGTGTACTCTAGACTGTAATTGTCCACAGTTGTGCCGTGCCATGAATATGCCCCAACCTCTTCTTCGTCAGTAAAGTCGCTTGCTGGGCTACCTGACCAAGTAACATCAATTGCAAAGACGTTTCCATCGGAGTCTGCCGCTGATAATTCTATTGAAATGGTAGCACCTGCTACTAAGGTAATAGCACTTGAATTCTTGTAGAGTACTACTGCAGCCCCATGACTTACTGTGACTTCAACCATAGCCTGATAAGCTCCAGAAATACCACAGATTAGCCAGGTTCCTTCTTCAGAAGCATCCCAGGTGTAGTCATTGCTCTGTAAGGTGGTAGTCAATTCATTACCCCAACTATTACAGGATGGAGGTCGAGTTGTTGGACTATCTGCATCCCAAATAAACCAGGTCAAGATATCTGATTCCAACAGGTTTGAATTTTGGTCTCTAGTAATTGGATTCAATGC
>CAUZFJ010000221.1:0-2877 GCA_963579105.1 Candidatus Thalassarchaeaceae archaeon | reverse complement strand
AAGTCATCTCGTAGCAAATCCATTCCCAATGCCTTAGGTGGCCAAGGCAGCAAAGCTGCGAGATTGGCATTTTCTGTTGCAACTTCACCACAAGATGAAAGTGCATCAATGAAAAGTTGCCAGCCATCATCACTCTTCCAAGAATTAAGCCCGTAAGGTGGGTCAAAAGCGAAGCCATCAAAGGGCATATTTTCCTGCCAAAGAGTCGTTAATTGAGTTGCCAAACCACGCTTTATTTTTGCACTCTGTGACATGGTTTGAATTTCTTTAGCCCACTTGAGATTGTCCCTACTTCCCTCCACCATTCTTGAATCTGCATCGCTACCAAAAACTTGTGAACCAATGGCTGCAGCCTCCAACAATATTCCTCCAGTTCCACAGAACGGGTCGAGGAGTTTACCCTCCTTAGGACAGGCAATATTGGCCATCGCTCTAGCCAGTCTTGGGTCTAGGCTTATCGGTTTGAAGTAAGGGCGTTTTGGCGCGGTTCTCTCATCCCAGGTAGATGTGCCACTGCTCTTCACACCCCAGATGATTTTTGGGGGGTTTTCGCCCTCACCATCCTGAGTTAAATTGTTGTGATTTAATGCAGTTATTTTGAGCGTTATTTCGGGTGCAGTGAGGTCAATTTTCCAACCATCTCTAAACATTGCACCGCCAATAGATTGCTCTATACTTCGAGTTGACCAACCCTCTACTTTTTTGCCTATTTTATTGGCTCGCACCGCTAAGGTTTGACCAGTGTTTTCGAGGTGTTCTTTACACCATGAGACTACCAATTCAACATGCTTTTCGAAATCAGTGTAAAGTGAATGATTTGCTGGATACAAAGTCTCAGAGATTAATGCTGACCTTTGAGCAATTTTAGTTGCCGAATCTTGATTGCACAACAGCACACGTTCGTGGATGAACTGTGATGTGTTTGAGGAATCAACCAAGGCTGAAAACTCCGCTCTAGCGATACTTGGTTGCCAACCGCTTGCTATCACGATTGCATCTGCGTTTTTCGCTAAATTTCCTGACAACTTGCCTCACCTGCGCTATCTCTACCGCTATGCGGCCGGCCTTCAATTCTATATCATCCGGTGGGGTCCGCCACACAATGGCGGCGCCAAATAAGCGAGTTCGCGGCACCGCCCTATGGGCGGTGTTGACACTATTTGCTATCATGATGGTCGCATCACTGACAACTGCAAGCGGAATTGACCCTGGCGCTTCAACTATGCAGGACGATGAAGCGGACCCAGACCGTATGCTTACTTTTGAGCAACCAATTCTCTACATGTATGGCGATGATTCTGAGGCTGACCGCACCCAATGGACTACGTGGAATCACGCAGAATCAAATGACGGACAATCTGCCACCAGTTTCTTTGAGGGAAATATTCCTGGTGGTGATCCCAATGCAGGAGGTGGCATTAGAGAATTCACATTTGATGGCACTGACGCCAATGAAAATGCAACAGGAATTGATGCTGAACAACCTATTACTGGTACCCTAAACCTTGTAATAAATTGCAGTGGTTGTAGTAAAGAGGTGACATTGACACTTCGAATGGGGGCGCAAAATGGATTAGCCGATATGAATTCAATTACACTTGCTGGCCCCGATGAAGCGGATGGCGACATCTACACATATTCATTTGCAGGTCACAATATTGAAGAATTGGAGGGCGGCGAAGTATTCGGAATGCGTCTTCAGTTCACTAAACCCTCCCAATTAAACGAAGGTTACACGCTCCACCTTGGTCGCGATAATTTTGAGATGACTGTCCCTGTTCTTCCACCTTACGAAGAGGAAGTACCTGGTCTTGAATTGGAGGAAGGAAAAGATTACGTTTCACCCTATTCAGTTGGAACTTCTGGATTTACAACACAAGAAGTTGCGACAAGCGGTATTGGCGGACCAATTCTCATCCTAATAGTTAGCATTGCTATTGTTGCCGGAATCATGTTTTTGATGCCACCAACTGGAATCTACAAAGTTCTCACAGTCGTATTGGTTGGTATCGGAATGATTGCATCATTCACAATCATTCCTATCGTTTCTGGACCAGTTGCGTTGGCTACGGCTGTTGATGAATCAGACCCAAATGTGTACACGATAGATGATATTGCGGCAATGCAAGAAAGAGATGGCACTTTCCTCGGGGAATTAACTGCTGGAACTGAGTTCCAAGTTTACATTCCATACGATGTAGTGTACAGAGCCAAGGACTTAGAAATGAATGGATGGCATTATGGCTTAGGGTTTGAATCGTCTTTAGAAACTCTTAGTAATCCCACAGAGAGCAGTTCGAGAGGTAGGGAATATGTCCAACTTTACTTTTCTATGACAGATGTCGACATTACACCAGGGTCGGCAATTATTCTCAATGTCAAGATGATAAATGCCACCGACAGTGCTGGGGAGTCTCGCGTAGTTCCCCAATGGGCTGTACCTGGCGATGAAGGAAACCAATTCTGGGTCAAGGATGACACCTTTGGAGGCCGCTGGGTAATACCTCAGAAAGACATTAATGGTGACACAATTGTGCAAGTTGTTGGGGTAAAATATACCTGGCAATACTATCCACTTCTAATAACATTACTTGGATTTATATTAGGTGGTGTCGGCTTGTTTCAATGGACTCGGTCACGCCGCCCAACACGGGCGGCGAATGTAGATGATTTCGGCGATGAGGAATTTGATTTAGATGATGAAGATTACGAAGAAGATTTTGATGATGGCGACTTCGACTTTGATGACGACTAATTGTGAGTGGGTGAAATTGCTTGGGCTGTAACCTGAGGGACTTAGCGACGCCACATCCTGTTGAATTATCTGACTTCAACGGACAACGAGTTGCTGTCGATGCTTTTCTGCTCGCTTACCAA
>CAUZFJ010000220.1:0-2878 GCA_963579105.1 Candidatus Thalassarchaeaceae archaeon | reverse complement strand
GGAGCCGTCATCAGGTATTTCTGCAACGATTCCACCCTCTGCAGCAGCCTCCGCTTCGCGGCGTTTTGCAATAGCCAGCATCGCCGGATGGTTGGCTTGGCCGGGGCCAAATTCAAAGTCAGCTGGTATGTAATCCGGGTCTTTCAATTTACCAACGAAATTACGAACAGTCATCACCACAACAGTTGCTTGAGCAGCAGTCATGCCTGGTAAAATTGCCATTACTGCAGCACATATTGATGATAAGAAACAAGGGATGAGGAGAGGTTTTACTGGTGGTAATTCCCAGTCATCTTCTTGAGGTGGCATTTCAGAAGTTGTGACATATATATCAAGCAAGTTGGCTATACCAAACAGCCCAGCAAGGCCTGGCATCAGCATCGTAGCATTTGGCATCCCAACGGGTGAGCGGCCGGGCAACTCAAAAACAGCCCAGCCATAAAAGCCACTCAGTAGGAAAAAGGCGGTTGCTACTATCATTCCAGCAATGTTGGAATTATCTGTGAAACTGAAGTCAAATTCTCTTCCAAATAAATTAATCTTCCAGCGCTTACTTATCACCTGCATCCAATGTGGCCACGGGATTCTAGTAGTTTCAGTCAATATCAGAAACATCGAAATGGCCAATAATAAGTATGGTAATATTTCACGACTATCCTCGTAAAATCCTAGTCCGGGATTTTCACCAAAAAGGAATCGAGCGAATAGCAATAACGGAATCGACAACAACAATCCAAGTTGTGAACCACGCGCAGAGTAGGCAACTCCTTGGGTTGCATTACCTGCGAGCAACATTCGATGCCCTGGCAGCAGAGCAAGCGCTGTATCTCCATCAGGTGCTCCAACTAGAGCACTTGGAATGTAATTTAGGAATGTGTGAACAGTTCCCATCGCTACAATAATGGCCGCAACTGCGGAAAGAGGGATTCCTAACCCAATTGCCAAAGGAGTTAGACTGAGGGCAATAAGAGCGACATTGTTGACGTGAAAACCCGGAATTAAACCAGTCATACAGCCAAGGAATACACCGATGAAAAATGAGGCTAATAGCCATAGCCATTCTGCCATCCAAATTTCCATTAAATCACCTCACGTAGTTCAGCGTCGGTCAAGACATAGTTGTACTTCACGTTCAATTACACTTTCTTCGGTTGATAATCTCCCATACCAAAACAGAGGTATGGCCCCATTAGCTTCTTGTGTAGCCAACTCAGTTCCATCACCAAGTAGACAAAGACGTTCTCCAAATTGAGTACCTTCTCGGTTAATCCAGAGGGTGCCGTTCTCTTCACTCACTACACCGCTAATTTTGACAAGGGTATTGATGTCCCATTGCCATTGGTCGTATCCATCGGTCCAAGCAAGTGTGGTTACTGGAATCGGTTCGTTGGCCCAAATTGAGATGCTGTGTACTTGCAGGAGTAATCTAGCATCTACTGTATCCCAGATTAATGTCGCTGAAACATTGACTTTTGTTCCTGTTTCTATCCATTCTGATCTCACTCCCTCAATGATAATTCGCATCTTTGTAGAGCGGGAAAAATAATCTGGGCCATCAGCGAGGTAACCTTTGTCATAATCTGGTGAGATTGAACCATCAATCCAACCTACTAGATTCAAGGTTTGATTGCGGTACGCATTTGGGTCTCTTACTAGAGTTGAAAGTGGGGTAGTAGGCCCGCCAAAATCTCCGGTTGGATTGATTGCGTTAGTTACTTGACCATGGTCAAGGCATAATTGTACTCTAGATTCTTCCCATACTAGTCGACCACTAAAGTCGCCGATATCGCCTGTGGTGTCATTTTCATGAGGTAATAAACACAGTTTGTTAGTTTCACCAGGGCCCATAACCCACCATACGTCACTATCATTGTACGCCTGTCCTTCAATTGTCACAAGGCTGCCAATATCATAAGACCAAGATGTTGAATCTGCGCTCCATGAAAGTCGCTTTGCACCGGCTGCATGCAAGATTTCAATTTGAGTTGCATGAGTTTGGAGTTGCCAGCGGAAATCCCGTTCTGACCAGCGAACCCAGCCAGTTACGATGATTTTTGACCCGGCTTCGTAACTTTGGTCAAGCCGTCCTTCAATTGCTACTGACAATACATGGTCGGCATTTCCGTACGACGGATGGTCCATTATATTGGATATTTGACGAGTTACATTTCCTTCTAAAACATCTCCCGAATAACCAACAATTGTGATAAGGTCCCCGTCAAATTTTGAAGGGTCATGAGACACGCCAGTCAAATTGACGGTGTGTACTGTTGGCACCCACGATTTATCCCATTGAATTGCGCCAGCACCTTTTGCCGATACCCATATTCTGCCATTCCACTCGGAAACCTCGCCGACAACTTGGACTAGAGTCCCTATAGGCGGTAAAAGGCCAGTTTCAGTCCACCTGACTTCACTGACATTGTAACCATCTTCAATTAAAATATCAATACGGTCAGAACCACTATCATACGGGTCTCGTATGTATGAAGTTAATTCGCCTCGAATTTTCACAGATTCTCGTATATGCTCATGCAATTCAGAAATTTCAATAATGTCAGGTTCGCGAACTACTGCATAGAAATTCATTACGCTAACCAGCAGAATGCTAAGAAAGAACATCGCCCACAATTTTGCCATGCATCCGCTCAGGAGGGTTGCAGGCTTGAAGGTTCGGCTACTTAATTCACGGTGGCAAACTCAGTTTTGAGGTGTATATTCATCTAATGTAACCCCCTGTCGTTACTATGGCGGGGGTAATTAGGCGTGTTAGTTTCACCGTCGTTTTAGCATTGTTAGTCCTGTTTTCAACTATCTTTGAAACAGGATATATTCTCGAGGAACCAACCACCTTTTCAGTTGAAGATGAGGGGCAAAC
>CAUZFJ010000219.1:0-2891 GCA_963579105.1 Candidatus Thalassarchaeaceae archaeon | reverse complement strand
AAGTGATTGTGAAAATCTCAATATCTCACTGATGAAGGGTGGCTTAGAAGTCGCCAAATATGAGTACACTGCAATGAGTTCTGGAGAAAATGAGATTACTATCACCTTCCCAGTAAATGAGACTCTAGAAGTTTGGGATGACGCTACCGATAACCCTGCCCTTAGAGTTAGGATGGTTCTATACGCTTCCAGTGGGTTAGGCTGCGGTTTCTTTTTCAACTGTGATGCTGAATTCAGAATGTACTTCTCCGGCCAAGAGGAGGCTCAATATAACGGAACTGTAACTTTCCCAATTCTCAATGAAACCGCTTCTGAAGATATCCTCGGTACTGGAGATGAGGGTGGCTCAGATGATGCAAAGGGCATGCCTGGATTCGGCATCTTTGCTGCCGCTAGCGCAATTGGAATCGCTACTATCGCTGCGGGCAGAACCTCCCGCGAAGAGTGATCGATTGTTTGACTTGATTTCAGCCATCATATCCTCAATGTTTGGAGCCGGTGAAACTATTGAAGAAATCCTCGAAGAAGAATGATTCACAGCAAATATGTGTGATTAACTAATAGTCTGTAATAATGGCTTTGCCACCTTCAATTTTTACCCACTTCCTCAAAGGATTTTGCCGCCATTCACCATCACATAGCCGCTGTGCTTGGTTGATTAATTTACGGGCCTCGGCTAAATTTTCTTTATCCGATTCTGAGAGTACGTGGTTGTTATTCTCTTGTAATGCGTCCAAAAAGAAGGTTATTTGACTAAATGCGAATCCGATGTCATCCATAAAATTGGTAGGAAACTCTAGTATTTCAACCAAACGGAAGAGAACTTCACATCGCTGAAATCGTTTGACTGATGGCTTCTGCACTGATTGCACACTTTGCTTCTGTACCATCTGAAAGACGTTTAATCGTGACATCTCCTGACTCCAAATCTCTCGGACCGACCACCATCACATAAGTCGCTCCAGAGGCATCAGCCCACGCAAGTGACCTACCTGTTTTCCGTGAACGCAATTCTAGGGTTACGGGTTGACCTGCAGCGCGTAACTCTCCAACTAATGGAAGAACCTCAGAATTATCAACTTTGAAAGGAATGACCGCCAATACACCAGGGCCTGAGTTTTCACCCGGAACTACTTCGGAAGAACCTTCTTTTTCAGCCTGAACTTCTAATGCTAGAAGCACCCTGTCAAAGCCCATTCCAAAACCACAGCACGGGTCAAGTTCGTCCAAATCAAAGAGGTGGAAGAGGCGATATGAACCGCCGCCACACACTTGTCCTTCTCCACCCAAAGAATCGACTAGTACTTCAAAAACCATGCCTGTATAGTAATCCAAACCGCGTGCGACTGTTAGATCTACGACTAATGAAGGGGGACTAGCGCCAAGCGCACTTAGAGCGCTCAACATTTCCTCTAACTGGTCCAATGCTTCTGACTCGACACCCATGCTTGAGATAATTTCACGGGCAGCAAGCAAAGTTTCAGCCCCGCCGTTGAGTTGTGAAAGTGCCTGTAAATTTTGCACTGCATCCTCGTTGATTCCAGATGCTGCGAGGCCATCAAAATCGCCTTTGTCAAGCAAGCGCATTGCTGCTGACTTTGCATCACCACTCAAACCAAGATTGTTGAGAATATCATTTAGGATTCCAACATGTCCGATTTTCAGTTGCCAATCTTTGAGACCAGATGCTGTCAAGATTGCACAGGCAAAAGCAACCACCTCTGCTTCAGTAAGTGGACTTGGTGCGCCGATTACTTCACAACCATACTGCCAAAATTCACGGTAACGGCCTCGCTTTGATTCCTCATATCGATAACACGGGCCGAAGTAGGAATATCTAGCTGGTTTTGGAATCTGACCACGTTTCTCAGCAATCATTCGCATTACTGGCGCAGTCAATTCAGGCCTAAGAGTCAAATCTCTGTCACTTCTATCTTTGAATGCGTATAATTGCTCAATGATTCCGTCTCCAGACTTAGCAGTAAACAATTCAAGACGCTCGAAAGTAGGTGTTGCTACACGCTGAAAACCATAGCATGATGCTACTTCTTCACATATTTTTTCGAACGCTAAGCGTCGTCCCATTTCCGCTGGACCGAAATCGCGCGTGCCACGCGCTCGCTCGAACATAATGCGAGCCGCACACCCATTATTCTTCAATTACGCCCTCGTTATGAGCAATAAAGTAGTCATTCTTCCTCAAGATCACCAAGTAGCGATTTGTCTTGCTCGGGAGGGAAAGCAAGCCATCGTAGGAATGCGAAGTTTACAAATCCAAACAGAATGGTGTTAATGGCCCAAGCATAGCGGTGGTAGATTAGTAATTCTTCAATTAGAATATGGAAAGATATTGTAGATAACACTAGAATTGTCGAGTAAATCGTAGCTGCCCATTTAAGGCTCTGCATATAATTAGCTGCTGAACCGAATGTGAATCGATAGTGAGCGTAGTGACACTCTATTTGACCAATTAGTATGCAGGCAGCCCATGCTGCTTGGGGACGATAATTATCAGAGAGATTTATCCAATAGAATAATTCGTAAATAATGAAGGCAAAAATGGAATTAAATATGCCAACAATATTGAATCTTACATATTCATTAATCATCTTCTTAGGTGTCCATTTTACGGCCAGCATTCTATCATTTAAGGTATCCATTCTGACTTTCATTTTACGGCCTGGTGCGCCTGCAATTTTTACTGCACTAGAACCAATTTTTTTAGCACCGACTCCTGCTTTCTTAGCACCAGCGCCGGTCTTTGAGACTATTTTCTTCGCATTTTCACGAGTCATGCGACGCTTTTTTTCCACAAAACTCACTCCCACTCAGGCCACTCGATGTAGTCGTCAATTTCCTCAGATGCGGCTTTAGGCTTGACTTCTTCGGGA
>CAUZFJ010000218.1:0-2913 GCA_963579105.1 Candidatus Thalassarchaeaceae archaeon | reverse complement strand
TTTGAGAAAGGTGACTCGAAATCTAGTGGCTGGTGGGCTGGAGGAAAAGTTGAGTTTACAATCCTACTTGGCAGTATGACGATTGCTCTGCACGGCTTTGCTTTGTTTGAGGCGCAACAACGCTCAATTGCAACCTTTGTCCTATTGGTGGCCACACTGGGCTGGACTCTTATTGCATCATGGCAACTTCACAAAGGATTGCTCGCGAGTATTACTGTTGAAGAAAAGGGTAAGGAACTTGGAATGGATAGTGGTTCTGTACTTGCCTACAACGATGACTCGACTTCTTCTGATTTGATGAAAGATGATTCCACAGGAATCAGAGGGCGGCCCGACCAAGTCATCATCTTTGAAAATGAGGTGGTGCCAGTTGAACAAAAAACTGGAAAAATTCCTGCACAACCTCACTTTAGTCACATATTGCAGGTGTATGCATATCTACATCTTGTATCAAAGATAACTAATCATCAACTCAGTTATGGAATTCTGCGTTACGGAGATGATGCAATTCACAAAATAAATTGGGGAGATGGTGAAAGTAAAGTCCTGATGAGACACTTGAAAGAAATTCAAAGATTGATGGTTGAAGGGGGAGCAAAAAGAGACCACGATAGGCCAGGGAAGTGCCGAAATTGCTCTCGACGCCATCGCTGCCCAGAAGCACTTGTCTAAACAGGGATGCATTCGTCAGGGTCTGCGCGCTCAGGGAATTCTATGCAAGGACGGATGACTGAAACCGAGACTTCAAACTCATCGTGAAAGGAAATTTGGTCTATTGGAGTATCTAGACCATAGCCTTGAGCATCAACTTCTAACTCCCACACACCTAACTCAAACGGTGGGGAAAATCTCTGTAATGGTGGATAACGGTCTGTCGTGGCATTCTCTTCCCAATATGGGGTGTCTGTATTTTTGTTAGCGCCTGGCTCCCATAACATTGCGTGCACATATCTCACTGTGCTAGTTAGATTGCCAGTCTCAAAACCAGCGATTTCGCTGAAATCCATCTGCACGCGGAAGAAAACCTGTATCTCTTGGACTTCAGAATCAACACGAATTTGACGTGGCTCTGGATGGAAAATGATATCTTCAGGGTCTGTAGAATCAAAAACGTGGTCAAAACTGTACACTAAAACTGCATCCTCTGTTTCTGGAACACCTCGCACCTGCTCCATCAACTCGCGGCTAACAACCAATCCAATACAACCTGAAAAGGTGGTCATTGAGACTAGAACGACCGCGAGGAATATGGGTTTGGCGGCTCTCATCAGACTGACTTCAGCCGCCCCTTTCATTTCAAGGCGACGCATATAGGAGTAGTTCAGCGGCTAAATTTGCCTGTCAGCACTCATAGGGGTCATCACGCTTGAAGCAGTATTGACTCGTCATCATTCAGGCAATTTATGCCAGTAAGTGTTACTGATTTCAATCTTCAGTATCTTTACCACGCCGTTTCGGCCGGCGACGTTTGTTTTTACTTTCAGATTTATCATCAATTTCTGAAACCTTTGCTGGTGGTGGAGATTCTCCATCTTCTACTGAGAAATCAGTAACTTCTTTTTTATCCTTCAACACATTTCCAACTACAGTATTATCTGGAAGTAATTCAACTTCAACCTTCTGACCAGGTAAGATTCCGTCCTCACCTGTAATATCAAAGATATCAGCGCGAATGTCTGCGTCGGATGCACTTAACTCAACATCGGAATCTTGGATATGACGACGACCCTCTTTGTCACCAATGATATCGTCAATGTCAACTCGGTCCTTCTCATGTGCAGTTCGCATTGATGTAATCACCAATTCATCTTCTGACTCTTCGTCAGTCAATTCAACATCTTCATCACGATCAGATATGGCAGCATCAATTTCTTGCTCGGCGGCTGTTAGGTTTTCATCCCAATGGGACTCTAATTGGTCCTCAGCATATCCCATTTCAGAAATTGCATCACCGTAATCTTCAGCCCCGCGTACTATCTCATCATCGTCTTCTTGAATCTCTTCCTCGGCATCCTCTTGTACGATTTCCTTTCGTGTTCGGCGCTCAAAGAAAGATGAGACATCCTGAACAGTTCCACAATAAGGACAATACTCTATTACATCAGGGATGTTGGAATTACAAGAACTGCAATCATGGAATTGTGAAAGGCCTTCTACAAGATTAAACTCACAGTACGGGCAAACTTCCTCGTCGCCCTCAATCTCCCCATCACACGATGGACAGTAGTCGTAGGTTTCTCTCTCACCCTCCTCAGAATTGACCCTCGTCAACTGAATTGCCGCTCCTAGAATAATGATTAGCAATAAACCCGCAAATATGAACAGGAATGTTGCGGCAGTGAAATTTGAGGTTTCACTAACCACCTCAACGTTACTAGTCGCTGAAATAGACCATGCCGCGGTCCAAGTAGCGACTGAACTTCCTGCGGGAACAATATACAACTCAAAAGAACCAGTATTTACCGCCTTAAAGGTGCAAAGAACTGTGTTGTTACCTTCTGATGTTGTAAAATTGAGGGAGATTGTACTCAACACCTCTCCCTCGCCATGGTCAAGGCATGTGAATACCTCACTTCCTGTACCTTCATCAGAAACGATCTCAACAGTGTACGTGTATGTATTTCCAACTACTAATGGCGTGTGGGCAGGTGTCCAACTCTCACTTTCTTGAAGGAATCGCAAGCGGAGATTGCTATGTAGAGACACTGAACCAAATGCAGTATTATCGTTGATATTTGAATCGTAACTAATGGGATTTGCCTGCCAACTTGCAGTAAATTGTAAAGTGCCTACTTCTGCACCAGAACCTACTGCTGAGAATGTGAAAGTACGCTCTTCTCCTCCAGGAATACCCAAGCCCAACATAGGCGTCAATGAGTTACCATCAAATGTAGCTGATAAATCACCTATCAC
>CAUZFJ010000217.1:0-2934 GCA_963579105.1 Candidatus Thalassarchaeaceae archaeon | reverse complement strand
AGCACAACTTGACGGCGTAGTGATGGTAGAGCGGTACGGCATTCTCACTTTCTATGGTGATATTCAAACACCCGCGGTTAAAGCGCGTAATTCATCATTCTATCCAGTTGGAGCATGGGATTTGGGAGTTTCCGGTGAAGGAGTCAATATTGCTCTCACAGATACTGGTGTGGATAGTGAACATCCTGGCTTGGTCGGCAAGCACGTGGCTGGTTACGATGCTGTTTGTTTCATGCATTCTGACCCAACATGCGCACCCACTGCGCGGGAAACCGACGGTTCGTTTGACCCGGATGATGGCAATCAGCATGGTACTGCCTGCATGGGCATGGCATCTGCGACCGGCTTGGAAGCAGATGGCACACAATCCGACTATTATGGCAGCGCACCCAACGCGACATTGGTCGATGTGCGAATCGGCACAGATGTTGGCGCAGGTCCGTTTGAGAACTATGTGCTTGAACAAGAATTCTACGAGTCTGCTATGAATGGTGTTCAATGGATAATTGACAACAAAGATACCGCTTGGCCTGGTGTCGATGATTCGCTCTATGGTATCGACATCATCTCGCTATCATGGGGCATTACCAGCCACGAAGGTGGCGGTTCAGATGGTGAAGATATGCACAGCCGCATTCTCAACGAAGCAGTTGAGGCTGGAATTACGCCAAGTGTAGCGGCTGGGAACGACGGCCCAAACAATGACGGTTTGTCAGGTATGGGCTCATCTAGTCTATCAGTCACAGTTGGTGCTACTGATGATATCAACACAATCAACCGCGGCGATGACATTGTTGCAGGATACTCAAGCCGCGGGCCCCGCCGGGACAATGGTGACAGTAATCCATACAATGAGTTGAAGCCCGAAATCAGTGCACCTGGTACTAACATCATCCAAGCAGAAGGATGTGTCACTAGTGGTTTATGCACAAACTTCCTTGGTCTAGGAGATGCCAGTGACAATACCTACACTTCACGAGGCTCAGGAACATCATATGCAACTCCTTCTGTGTCCGGAGTGATTGCTTTGGTGATAGAGGCCAATCCTGACCTTGACCCTTTGCAGATTAAGGAAGTTCTCAAGCAGACTGCAGAGCGTAGAGGTCCTGCATCTGTACCAGATGTTGACCCATACTGGAACAGGGATTTCGGATATGGAATGGTTGACGCTTACGAAGCGGTAAAACTGGCACAACATCTGAACCAAACTGAACAATCTGCTAGCGTGGACCCTTACTTGCAGAACCATCTTCTTGATTACAACGTGACTGGTTCAACCGGTACAATAGTTGGCCATTCCTGGGGCCAACAAGGAGTAGTAGACCGCGTTGAATTCCGTATTGGGGAAGGCGAATGGAGCGAGGCAACATATGAGATTGCAGACAATCTTTCAGCTGGCGAATCGTTTAACTGGACTGTTGTCCTAAACTTGGACGGTTTGAGCAAAGGGAATCAGACTGTTGAGATTCGTGCAGTTTCTGGAGAGATGATTTCCCTTCCCGTTCTTGTTAGCGTTGAGGGTACAGGCCTTGGCATGGAAAAATCAAGTGGAGGCGTTGTTCTGTATGCACTTGGATTGGCAATACTTGTGATGCTCCTAGCCGCAGTTCTTGGTTGGAGAATGCACAGCGTCAGTAATGAATTGTCCAAAGGTTCACTTAACCTCAGCAAAGCATCTGTGATGGATGCTGAATTAGTACTAAGCGAAGAAGAATCACCAATTGATGATTTTGATTCTCTTACAATTGCTGAATTGAAGGAATTGTTACAACAAAAAGGCCTCTCAAAGAGCGGTAATAAACAGAATTTAGTTGAGCGACTTCGCAATAACTAATTTTTTGCTAACGGCATTTTTGAGATATACAACATGGCATTGATAATCTCGGTGCCGGTCGGTCGGCTATGGCAGAGTTCAGCGACCGAGTGAAAGCCATCCAGCCAACCGGCGTTCGCAAGATGTTTGACTTGGCTGGAAAGGACACAATCCAACTAGGTCTTGGTGAGCCAGATTTCCAACCCCCTGATACCGCAATTGAGGCGTTTTATCAGGCCATGAAAGACGGTCACAACAAGTATACTACCACTGCTGGACTTGTAGAACTGAGGGCGGAAATAGCCAGTTTGTGGGCTCATTTGGAACCGAGTCTTACGGAAGACGATGTTTGTATTACCATGTCAGGCACCAATGCTTTACTCACACTATCTCTATGTTTCTTGAACCAAGGAGACAATATTCTTCTTCCAGACCCGTGCTTTCCTCTATACGGTCCTCATGCCACAATCACGGGTGGCGAACCACGGTTTTACCCATGCACTTTTGAAAATGAGTTTGTACCGACAATAGATTCTCTCGAACAACTAGTTGATGAGAATACCAAGGCTATTATCTACAATTTCCCAAGTAATCCAACGGGCGCCACAATCACGATTGAACAGCGTGATGAACTGCTAGACTTTGCTAGGCGCCATGACATTTGGCTGATAACTGACGAAGTCTATGACCGTATTATCTACGATCATCCTCATGTTTCCTTTTTGGGTGGGGGTTATGACAAAGTTGTGATGATTCAATCATTTTCTAAGACCTTTGCTATGACTGGATGGCGTATTGGATACATACTTTCAACCAACATTGAAATGATGAATCAAGCCAAAAAAATGCAATATTATGTTACGGCCTGTTCAACTGATGCCATGCAATACGGTGTGTTAGCAGCGCTTCAGAAATCTGCATATTATCCAACTGAAATGAGAGATGCATTTTGGCAGCGCCGCGACTTGATATGTCAACGTCTCAATGCCATGCCCGGGGTTTCCTGTCATGTACCAGAGGGTGCGTTCTATGTTTTCCCCAAATTTGATTTTCCTGGCTGGCGCAGTGTTGATGTGGCTCTAGAGATTCTCAAAGAAGGTGTGGTTTGCTCACCTGGCTCT
>CAUZFJ010000216.1:0-2936 GCA_963579105.1 Candidatus Thalassarchaeaceae archaeon | reverse complement strand
TGACCCTGTGGTTTGGATTTCACGAACTGTGACTTCATCTGACCAGGAATATTCTCGTTCATTACTTAGAAAATTAATTGCCGGACAATCAGTTTCAGAAATTGTCAAAGAAACGGAAACTGCTGTTCGAATTGAAGCGATGAAAAAGCAAATGCAAGATATCAGAAATATCTTGAATTCCAAATCAATCATTGAAAACAGGTTAGCAATTTGTAACCTCGCAGAAACTGGATTACGTACCAATGGTTATCTCGTGACTGCTCATTTTGGCAAAGATTGTGACGCCTGTCTTATCGTTCATGGCTCAAAAGATGGGGAAATAGGGGATAACGAGGATTGGCCACTCTCTGCCTCATTTTATTCAAACTCATTTCTACACACCGAGGGGGGGATATTTGATCTCTCCAGTTTAGCCACTATGTTTGATGAAAATGGTGGTGGTCACCGAAACGCTTGCGGGTGCCGTGTCATGCCTGTAAGTGAAAATGGTGAGATTGAGAATCGAGAGTTACGTGAGAGCGATTTAGCCCGCAATATGGACTATTGGCTAAAGGCTTGGAATCAAAATCAAGATAAAATAAATCTTGGGAACTGAACTCCTTTACAGCCGGGATTTGATTACTTTACTAGTAATTGGAAGAGGTAAATAAATCCTAAAAAAGCATGTAAAACGATTAGGACCATCATCACATCGCTTGCCCTTCCGTGACGCTGTAATTCAAAGGTGAATTTTTCACCTGTATCTCGTTGTTTTTTTACTAATCTTCCCTTCCTAACTGTGATAGTCAAAACCACAATTCCAACTATGCCAAACCAACCATGTAATGCACTAGGAAATACTGACAAGTAACCTTCTCCGCCAACCCATCCAAAACTAAAATTTACAATAAAACCTACTGCGATGACCCCCAAAGCCGACCGGTATAATGTCTCGCCGACTCGTTCGTGGGATTCTCTCGCATCCTTGGCTAGTTGGCCTCTTAATTCTCGTCTGTTTTTTCGATGATTATATTGTTTGTACATCCAGAAAATGACAATTAAGGAAAATATTGGATGTAATAGCAGAATTACCACTTCTGCAATGCTCATATAATGGCTGAAAGGGTGTCAACATTTCATCATGTGGCATGAGTTCCCTAGGGGAACTCTATCGTTGGGTTGATGTACACCAAGCATCGCGGCAGAGAATAATTAGGAGGTGTAACATGACTCGACAATTCCTCCTAGAATGCCTTGAAGAGTCTGAAGAGCGAAGCCACGGCAACCCTGGAAGGAGGCTAGCAACAGCCCCGACCACTGAATCATGGGCTATGATGGGCGAGGAATGGCAAGGCTTGATTTTCAATCTTCTCAAGCATGACGCCGAAACCAATTCTGCATCCTCTGGAAAGGGGAAGAAAAGAGTTGGTCGGCGCGGCGGTCGGGGTGACCGCATGATGATGCAACAGTGGGATTTAGAAGATGTTAAATCACTAGTTGCTGGTGAAAATGACGCGGACTATCGCCTCGCTACCCTACTAATGCACAAGGCTATGATGGGGGAAGACTGGGATAATAATTGGAACATTACACTCAACCAATTACGTTCCCAATGCGAATCACAGGGAGTTCATCCAGTTTTTCACTCACTCGCATCTACCTTCCAACCTGTGCTTGGAGAGTTAGGCGTCTACGATTCTGTAGAAGTTGAAATTGAGGATGATGCGGAGTGGTTGGAATCATGTAGAATTGATGCAAGCGATTGTGAATTACTCACTAATCTACTCAAACCACCACTTGGAATTCAACTCAAAGCAACTCAATTAGCACCCCTGAAGAAACTATATGATTTGATGGTTAGAAAAGGAGGAGTAAAGCCACAATGGCTGTCGCGGCATCTTGATTCTAGATTACTTGAACAAAGAGAGGGGTCTATTGGGCTACTTGCTGCAATCCTTGCTTCTGGTGCACAACTTGAAGATGTTAAATCAAGGTTTGAACAGTTAGCAACTGAGGAAGGAATTATCGGTGACATTTCAGCAAAGCAGGTCCTTTTGATTAGAATTAAAGAGGGTGACAATAGTGTATGGGATGAATGTATATCCCTTCAACAAGGAAACTCTCTAAACGATGCGTGTCGCGCTCATGCGTGGGCAAGAACACCTGAAGGCGGGCCTAGCTTGCCTCTCAAAAAATTAGAGAAGGGCTTGGATGAGTTGAACTCATGGAGTGAAATTCGTGGAATCGAAATGGCTGCTTCCGAAATAAAATGGTCAATCGTTGAGTCTATGGCAAATGATGGGAAATATGAAAATGCTTGTCAACACTTCCCCAGCCTCAATATCAATAATAATCAACAACTCAGAATTGCCTTGAGTTTGCTAAACTCTTCTTGCCACGATAGTGTGGTTTCAAAATTGGAAAAGGTAATTGCCAATGAATCCAATCTAGATTTTTCAATTCTTTTAGGTCATGAAGCAATACCTGTCAATATCAGATTATCAGTTTCTGAACTACTTGACGAAAGCGGTTCAGCCGACCAAGATACCGAAGAAATGATGCTTGAATTGTACACTTCTACAGGTGACATCAAAGCGCTTACTGGCCTTCTTGCAGCACATCCCGATTCTGCTCAAGTTAATCCCCACCTAACTTTGGTATCTGCTAGATTAATTGGTGCTGAGACTGACATCAATTTACTGACTTGGGCACGGCGCGCTCGTCGTGAGGCTTTCCTAGTATTGTCTGATGTTGAATTGCCACGGTTTCTTTCACCTGCTGCCTTTGCTCTCACCTCATTACTTGACGGCGGAATAGCTGACCTTGAACAGGTTAGTTCCTTACTTGACTCTGAGGGCCTTCAATCATTCAAACAATGCCGACGGGCAATGATGGAGGATGGTGATGGGCTTGTACCTCAACCGCTACTTCTGAAAATGGAACAAAGTGTAACATCC
>CAUZFJ010000215.1:0-2942 GCA_963579105.1 Candidatus Thalassarchaeaceae archaeon | reverse complement strand
TTGGATGACAGCATCCAATGAATCAGTAGTTTCTTGGTTAATTTCCAAGTCTTCTGGCCAGCCATTCGGACGATAATTAGTTTCGACTTCCATTAATTCAGATAATCGCGGTGGCGACATAGTAAGGGCAATACTTTGCACAAAAGATTCCTTATTTTTTGATAATTCATCAAGGCTAATTTCAGCGACCAAGCCGTTTGAATAATTCAACACTATATTGTTTGCACTATTTCCCGCGTGCCAAACCCCATCATCATTTATTTCAAATTTTAAAGGCGAAGAAGAAAGCCCTTCAGTCACCCATTCTTCTGGTGGTGTTGGTTCAAGCCCAGTGCAAATCAAATCGTTTGACCATGAAAAAAACCAGTAACCAGATCTTGCTAATTCTTCCCACGCAAGCAATCTAAATCGAGTATGGGTGTGCATTTGTAAACCGAGTAAATGAGCTGGTTTGCCACTTCCCCGACGAATAAATGAGGATGAGCCGTAAACAGGATGTTTGAATATAGCCACAGTTTCAAACACTTCTTCATGTGCAGCCGCTAAACAACCAGCAAATGCTCGAGCAACTAGGTCTCCCTTTCTCGACGCCATCCGTTTGTGCAGCCATGTCCTATCTTCTCGTTTGTTGATGACTTTTTCAATATCTTTGAGACATGTTTTCAATTTATTTGGCCTACCAAAACCACGAGAGGTTCGACCAGAAATAGTCGGGAGAATTGAATGTGGCTCTTCTAACATAACATCCAGGTTTTTTCGCAGGCGTTTTTGCACCGAATCAGAAGCCCTTTTCGTGCCACGCATTCGTATTCGCTGTTTTTTCTTACCAGGGAATTCTACTTCTGAAGGTCCAGCCATATTTGCTCCCCGCGAGCCTCCGAGTCGCCCATCTCCCTTGAGGGCAACGGCTCTCATTAATTCCAACGCGATAGCGCTTCGGTCTCTAATTCATCCAATCTTCCTGGGATAACTACACAATGAATTGACCCATCATTGATGGATTTCACATCATCTAAAGTGCCATAAAAAATACGTTGTTCAGGGCGCCCCATATCACTACAAAGAACAATTTTCCATTGTTCAATATTTTCACCCACCTTTTCAGCAGAGCGCCGTAGTACATCAACCGCTACAGCAGGGCTCATGGGTTTTTGCTCATCAATACCCATTCCTGTTGGGTCTAGGTCAAGTAGAACAAGAGAGTGAAGGTCACGTTGTAGATTATCTAAAATCAATTCAAATGGCGAAGTAGCGAGATAATCACCATAGGGATAAGCCAGTGTAACTTGCCTACCAAATCGGTAAGATTGCAAACCAACCGCACCAGTAACAATTGTTGTGATTGAAATTCCATGAACTACATGGCAGTTAATTCCGGCAGCCTTAGCCCGCAATTGTAAATCAACATGAGTTGTTGCTTGCAATGGATCCCCCACTATCATCAAAGCCACCGCGGATTTACTAGCAAGTTCCAATAATTGGTCAGGGTTTTCAACATCTGGCCGCATTAGCAACTCATATTCACCCACCATATCGCTAAGTTTACTCTCTTCACCTGGTGGTAATAACGCGGTGTATCCCTCTAAAAACCGGTATTTACAAGATTTTGCGGCATCAATAGCAGCAGTAGTCATGGCTGACAAATCCCCAGGCCCTAGGCCAATTAGCCACAAGCCCGACCCCATATTTGCCACAGTCTATCCTCCGTCATCGTCAAGCGAGTAAGGCTCCTCGCATCTTCGAGTCAGATGCGTCATTTGAGGGTGCCGAAGCGTGAAACGCAATCCGTTTTGGATTGCATAAATAGCTTTGAATGGTCATCTAAAGGATATCGTGTATTGGATGACGGGGAGTTCAAACTCATTCCACTTGGAGATAATCCCCCTGAAAATTTACCCGATTTATTGAATATATTTGAAGAAAAAGAAGCAGAACAATCAGAGCGCTTGCCACAAAAATGGATTGGATACCTGCCACAATTTATTGACGAAGAAATAATATCTTTGCATAAAGGAGGATGGCCAAATGCACAAGAACCGTTGGGTGATATACTTCTATTCAAAATTGAAAAGCATCTCGAACAGTATGCCCAAGCAGTTGCACTTGCAAAAATAACCCATCATAAAAAAGTGAGAGCAGTATTCCGTGATTACGGAGTAAAGGGTGATTTTAGAATAAGAGAATTAGAGCCACTAGCTGCTAGATTAGATGACCAAGTTCTGACTATTGACCAAATTAATTTACTATCAGAGCCAATCCGTGAACAGTTATTACAAACAGAAACATTGGTCCGTGAATACAATCTGTACATTAAAATTGATCCACGAAAAGCCTTCTTTTCTCACCGGCTACAAAGTCAACGTGTTCATACAGTTGCAAGTGCAATTAAACTTAGAGAGATGCTGGGTCGTCCGCTAGATATTGCAGATCCATACTGTGGCGTGGGCCCAGCCTTCACTCATCTTTTACAAATTGATGAATTAGTGGGAAACCTGCTTGCGTGTGACATCAATCCTGATGCAATGCCTCTTCTTGTTGATAATTTGAAACAAAATGGTATGGAAGTTTCATTAGATGATATCAAAGAAAATCAATTACAAAAATCTGGTAATTATATTGGTATACGTGATGCTTTAACTCTGACAAAAGATAGTGACTTGGTTGGTAAATACGATGTATTACTCGTTAATCTCCCTCACGACACAGTCACTCATTTACCTCACCTTATGGGATTATTGAAAGCAGGTAGTCCAACCCTTGTACGTGGTTGGTTAGTTGCTCCCGAAGATGAGATTTCAAACCTAACGAAAGAATTACAAAAAATATTACCATATCCACTTGAGGGAAGCCCAGTTGTAAAAGTGGAACGCCGATCTCAATACAATACAACAGATTGGTTGTGTAGATTTGAAGCGTGGCTAAATATTCCTGTTGAATAGGGA
>CAUZFJ010000214.1:0-2973 GCA_963579105.1 Candidatus Thalassarchaeaceae archaeon | reverse complement strand
GGAATTGGACCGCTAGGGGTTGTAACAGGGAAACTAAACAGCAGTACACTTTCCATGCCGCTGACATTCGTCAAGTTGAGGTTTGCATCACTTCCGTGAGTGGCATTTGGGCTTGTTAAATTCAACCCAGTATCTGCCGAAGATGTTGACGAACCTGTAGCAAATGCAGGCCTTGATAAGGTATCTAATTCAGGTCCATTGAGTACACTCGTCCAAGGTACCACAATCATTACTAAAACTAGAATCAGAGCAGTCCATGTCTTGTTGTTCATTTGCCTCTTCACCATGACAATCCATGACGGGGAGATGGTGCCTGCATTAACCGCTTTCGGCGTTCGGACTATGCTACGCATAGGTCCCGTAACATCCAAACCGAATTTTTAGGTTACAGTCACAATGGTTATTGATGGCCAAGTAAGGGCAGTAATAGGTCGGGCTCTGATGGCTAAGATGTGGGTTGAAAAACATCGCCCTCAAACAGTGGATGATATTCGTGGCCAACCCGCGGTAATCGGTAGGCTGAAAGCCTATGCAGAGCAAGGTTCCTTTCCTCATTTACTTTTTGCAGGACCACCCGGGACTGGTAAGACAACGGCGGCGATAGCCCTCACTCGGGATGTATTTCAGGAATCATTTAGAGACAATATTCTGGAGATGAATGCGAGCGATGAGCGCGGTTTAGACAGTATTCGCAATAAAGTCAAGCAATTTGCCAAGACAAGCCCCCTTGGCGGGGCGACATTCAAGGTAATTTTCCTTGATGAAGCGGATGCATTAACCTCCGACGCACAAGGTGCATTGAGGCGTATCATGGAGCAATATTCTGAGACCTGCCGATTCATACTTTCTTGCAATTATTCCAGCAAGGTGATTGAGCCGATTCAATCACGTTGTGCAGTCTTCCGATTCAGGCCATTGGCGAATGATCAAATTGCCAAACAAATTACAGATATTTCTGATTCGGAAGAGATTATTCTTGATGATGATGCCAAAGAGGCGATAATCAATGTAAGCCAAGGTGATTTGCGAAAAGCAATAACCGCTCTTCAGGTTGCGGCTTCACTTGACAAACATATTACGCGAGCACTGATTTATGAAACTACAGCGACGGCTCCCCCGGAACAATTACATGATTTTCTTTTGGCTTGTAAGAGAGATGGATTTCACCCAGCACGCAGGCGGCTACAAACAATTTTGGACAAATTTGGATTAGCAGGAACAGATTTCATAAATCAACTTCATAGGGCAATGTATGATACAGAATTTCTTGAGGAAATACAGAAATTGGAATTAACCGAAATGCTTGCTGAAGTAGATTTTAGATTGGTAGAAGGCGGCGGCGAGGCACTT
The DNA here is from genome assembly GCA_963579105.1 of Candidatus Thalassarchaeaceae archaeon. Lineage (GTDB taxonomy): Archaea > Thermoplasmatota > Poseidoniia > Poseidoniales > Thalassarchaeaceae > MGIIb-Q1. Next base: position 1,623 of record CAUZFJ010000214.1, on the reverse strand, counting down.
CAATTAGATGCAATGTGCTCAAACATTTGTCGTTTACTTAGTGATTGAATTTTCGACGTTCTTCACTTTCAGTTAACCAACTACCCCTCTCTCGGAAAACCAGGTGTAGGAGGACTAAGCACAAAACATCATGGCACTAAACCGTGACTTGTTTTGGCTGGGTGACTTGATTGCTTGCACTGTAGTGGCACCAATCATAAGGAAAAGCAGGGACAATAAAATTAATGAAAGGACGCGTGAACAATTAATGAGTAAAAAACTCAAACCTATATTTGATGAAATAAAGGCATTACACAGCGATTTACTTAATCCTGCATGGTGCTAATTCAGACTACAGTCAAGTCATACTCAATGATTCGAGTATTAACCCAAGGGTCTCCATCTTCAGTTAGTGTAACTGTTAGGTGGTAAACTCCTGCCTGAAGTACACCAAGATTGATTGCGACGCATTCATCGTAGTAGTGTTTTTGAATCGCATTTTGTTGTTTTTCATGTAGACCATCTAGGATTGCGGTACAGTTACTATAGTCACCAACTTCCCCTCCAGCTAACTCTTGAGGGGTTTCACCTGGTGCTTCCAATTCCGATGTCAAACTTACTGTTGCCACACTCGGATCAGTATTGTCGTTGACATAGAATACCATCCATGCTTCTCCACTACCGCCATTACCGACATCGCCTAATTCATATGTGCCATTAACATCATAAACATAACTTCTGTTAAGAGTGAAAGAATGGCTTCTACTACTACTAAGGTTGTCACCGTCAATTAAGATATCTTCCCCGTCAACAATTACAACGGTCATTTTCCCAGCAATATTTGGGGCCCCTATATCTCCTATTGGTGGGTTGACGAGAATGAATGAAAGGGCTAACCAAGTAAAGATGAAGAGCATCGCTGACCGAAACCAGTTGCCAATGGTGTAGCGCGATTTATATGGTTCAGGAACCAGTACTCTGTGTAGTGATGGGATAATTACTACGAGCGTCATTGGGAGGAACCAGAGAACGGATTTTGGACCTGTCATCCCTGGCATCATTACATATCTCATTACAAGGGACATGATGGTACCAAATGCGACAACTAGCCACATTGAGATGGTGTCTGCAACTTCCTTTTCAACATGGTCTTTAGGGTCAAAGTTCTCTACCCCAAGTTTACCACCTGGTCTAGCCTTTCTGTCATCACCACCCTTTTTTTTGCGGCGGTTTTCAGCCCTTGCCGCCTGCATTGCAGTGTTGAGGTCAACCATGTGCTTCGGTACTGCCGAGCGCGAGCCACCTATCATTAGTTCGCTTCAGTAGATTGCTGACAGGGCTGGGTTGTTGCCATTAAAACTCCCGAATTGTTCAAAGAGGTTCTGTCGGTCGGGGGGTCATTGCCGGGGTGGCGTAGTTGGTGGCGCGTCGGACTCATAGGGTAGCCAGAAATGGCAGAACGGTGAGCGCTATACTCCCCTGAGGTGTCTGAGACATCCGAAGGTCGCGGGTTCGAGCCCCGCTCCCGGCACTTTGCTAGCATATTGATTTCATCCGTGTCGAGAACTCGCCCTGGTGCAAGATTCCAAGATATTTCTGCGCCGGCATCAAAAACACCTAAATTTGAAACGATTAAGAATAATT
>CAUZFJ010000213.1:0-2973 GCA_963579105.1 Candidatus Thalassarchaeaceae archaeon | reverse complement strand
TTGATATGTGCTTGGAAATTAAAAGTCTCACCAGGCTCAACTTCAATTGTCATTGATGGTAGAATTGTTGAGCCAGACATGTGTACGAATTGGTACTCCCAGCCACTTGGTAGTCCCGAAAGACTCGGCTTGTAATAGTCCGTTATGTTCCCTTCGTTTGTAATGGTAATAGGATGTTCAGCCCAGTGTCCCCGCCTAGCGTGCCCATCAACCCCATGAGAAATACTGACCCCAAATTCCTCGGGCCAGGCCTTTTCATCATAGATGAGAACTATATCTTCCAACCAGTAACCTTGGGCGTTATCAGATGAGTCTGAAATGAATCTAAACCTAAATTGGGACTGGGAACTTAATGTTGAAGGCGGGATATTGAATCCCGGCCGTGAAGTTCCTCCAGGTGCATTGATTTCATTTTGAATCAACCAATTTGTCCCATCAGTCAGGTCTCCATCTACAACACCATCAAATGAGAATCCATTATTTACAGTATTAACCCAATTTCCGGAAGATGCTTGATACCATTCAATTCTAATTCCATCCCCAGACCCACCTGATCCGGTGTAGAAAAATCCTAGTTTTCCGTATGTGTTTGGGTTTGGATGTGCATTTGAAAAGTCTAGTACTGGGCTAGTTAGTGACCTATCCCAATTTGAGCCATGTGTGCTACTCGTTCCTCCACTTCCAACATGGAATGCAGAATTTGAAAGACTTACCTCGGAATCAACCTGCCAACCCGATGCGAAACTCCAACTTCCTGTTGTATCTGCATTGTCATATAATTGGCCAATTGCTAGAGGCCGAGAAAGAACATCGTTTGCTTTATTGTCATCATTTGCTACTAAAGTTGTGGCAATCATGGTATGGTTCCCACCATATCTTGATGCCCAATTGGTTGATGTCGTAGTTGAACTGCCGGCTCCGATTGAATTGACATTTAGTATGGAATTAAAAATCTCAAATCCACTGTATTCATTGTGAATCACAACTAATCTAAGAGTGAACGGACCAGATGCTGTGTTGCCATAATTTTGAATTGTGATTTGAATTGTTGAGGTGACATTGACCATTCCATCTATCACGAATAGACTAATTGGACGATTGAAACTACCTCCCGATGGGTCAGCACTGGAAAGTAATCGATATTTGGTTTGGTCAGCAGAATTTGTGTAGGTGATATCAAATTTAGTAGGTTGTACATCAATTCCACTCGCTGCTTCGGCTTCTTGAACTAACAACAAAGGAGCAAGGCTAGTCATGCTCATGCCAAGCAAAAGGGCAACAGCAAGAAGGGCCGACCGGACAGAGGTGGATGACATGTTCCTCACCTGCAACCCATCTCTTGCTTATTTGAAGGCGCCGGTCTCTATTGGGGGGGAATCATAGATTCCCTTCTGGAGGATTATTCAGATTCTGAATCGTCTTCGCGAATCAAATTGATTCGCTGCTCGCGTTTGATACTTGCAAAGTAGATTCCAAGAGGTAGTGCTAGTACCATTACAAAGCAAGTTAACAACGCGGTGAGTGACCAAACTGACTCAATGAATGGATTTAATTGGAATTGGTATACATCATCTAATTGATGCGAAACAACAACCACTTCCACGCTAACAGTATCTTTGTCTATAGCGGAATCAGAAGTAATTTCAAGAGCCCAAAATACAGTCTTATTTGCGCGCTCCATTAGTGCTTCTGCCTCTGCAGTTGCTATCGACAAATTTTCGGACCGAAATGTCCCTGTTCCAGAAAGCGGCAATTCATCTGAAAGCAATCCTCTGAGAATTGCACTCCCGTTCTCATCGACCACAACAGAGTGTGTAAAACCGAAATCACAGCGATTGATGAGTTCAAAATCTGAATTACCGAGTAAACAATTGAAGTTGTCAGCGAAGTCGCTACCTAGCATTGGATGACTCCACCATTTTGCACCCCCACTAATGACCGTGAGAGTAGAACCAATTGGCGCCCCAGTGACCGTGAAGTTTACCCATGAGATAGAGCCTTCTGAGGTAGTCGTCCACGACATCGAATTATTGGTAGATTCATCTAGTGTAAGTTCAAGGTTTGAGGGTTCAATAATTGAATCGTGAAGATAGTATTCTGAGTCTAAAGATGCTGAATAAACCGAGTAACCCAACACTAAAATCAAACTTAGTGAGAGCCCAAGGAGAGTTCGCAACAGATTGGGGTTGCGAGCGAGCGCTTTCTCCATTGAAATGCCGACCTGCCCTCCCTGTTTCAAGTTGATGTTGCTTTTTGCTCTTCAGAGGTTGTGAATGCGGGCCCCCCATAGGGGGGCGGTTGCGTTATATACGGACGGTCAGTCGGCGGACTGCTCAGGTGTTGCACATGACCACATTCCACGATGTTCCAACAAATTTGCTTTTGCCAGTATTGGCAGAAAGAATGCTTGACCAAGATTCAATTTCTAGACCAGAATGGGCTCTTCATGTGAAGACTGGTGTTCACAGAGAAAGACCACCAACACAAGATAACTGGTGGGAAATCCGTTCTGCAGCCGTACTTCGAAAGGTAGCGATTCATTCCCCGATTGGGGTTAACCATCTTTCACAGATGTTCGGCGGTGCTCGTGACAGAGGTAGTGCACCTAGTAGAGCGAAGTCAGGTTCACGACACATTACTCGTACTGTGTTACAGCAGTTAGAAAATGCTGGTCTGGTGGAGACGAAGAAAAATAATGCTGGTACTATCACTCTTGGTAGGGTTTTAACATCTGCAGGTCATAAATTAATCAATGAAGTTGCTCACGAAGTTAGACCAACAGCAGAAGAAGCTGCTCCAGGATTAACAAAGTACTGATTGGAAGAAGGTGGGGTAGGTGTCACAGGCAATGTCAATTGATGACAGCGAACTTGAGAAAATGCGCGCTGCTCGCTTAGCGGAAGTCCAGAGTCAGATTGAAAATCAGGCTGAACAACAGATGCAAGCAGAAGAACAACAGGCTTCAGCAGATGA
>CAUZFJ010000212.1:0-2978 GCA_963579105.1 Candidatus Thalassarchaeaceae archaeon | reverse complement strand
AAATTATTCTGATGGTGAAAAATTAAACTGATGGTGAAAAATTAAACTGAATATGAAAAATCATACTTATTGTGAAAAATTATTCTGATGGTGAAAAATTAAACTGATGGTGAAAATGATGGAAGACGAAGACCTCTCTCCGCTTTCAGCAGAGCACAAAGAGAAAGTCTTGTCCATGTTCACCGATGCTGATGAGGTGGTGGGGGTAAAGCACCTCGTTGACTGCCTAAGTAATTCCACTTCACATGCAGGAGATGGCATCATCAGGGCCTATGTCGGCTTTGAACCATCAGGAAAAGCCCATATCGGCTGGAAAATAATTTCACAAACCCTCAGACGCTTACTCGATGCTGATGTAAACGTACTAGTCTTCTTAGCCGATTGGCACGCGTGGGTCAATGACAAATTTGGCGGCGACATGGACAAAATCCAGACTACCGGTCGCTACATGGAAGAGGTGTTTAGAGCCCTACTCGGACACCCAGAAGAAGGCGATGGGCCAGGTCAACTGCGGTTTGTCTACGCTAGTGAACTAATGGACTCTGGAGATTATTGGGCACGGGTTTTGAAGTGTTCAAAGAATATGAGTTTAGACAGGGTGCGTCGCACTTTCAGCATAATGGGAAGAGCCGAGGATTCTTCGGATGGTGACCTGTCAAAATTCTTCTATCCAGCAATGCAAGCAGCAGACATATTTGAGTTACAGATTGACATTGCCATAGGGGGTATGGACCAACGCAAAGCACACATGTACATGCGACAGGTTGGCGACCGCCACAATTGGCTCAAAGCAACCTGCGTTCACACACCAATTCTGTCAGGACTCAAAGCATCTGGAGCCCGAATGGAGTCTTTTGACCACAAGATGAGTAAATCAGACCCATCCGGAGCCATCTTGCTACATGATGATGCCAAGAAAATGCGCAAGAAGATGCGCAAGGCATACCTTGACCCACAAGACGAGAATTCACCTGTTTACGAGTTAGTGGAACACATTGTTCTGCCTGAGTTAGGAAGCTTGACCGTCACGCCAAAACCGGAATACGGCGAGCCTAGCACGTGGGACAACCTAGACTCACTAAGGGCCGCCCTAGCAAGCGGAGAAGTTCACCCCCTAGACCTCAAATTCGGGGTCGCTGACGCTGTTGCAGAGACTTTAGCGTCTCTTACAGCCCATTTCGATAATAAACCAGAACTTCTTGATGAAATCAATGAGATTACAGGAAATTGAATTTTCAACTCCTGGGATTTTGAATTGACTGCCAATTCTGCCATGCTGCATATTCCTGACAGGAGAGGGTTCTAATGCAATGTGCCGGCGGAAATGGATTAGTGGTTAGCATGGTAAATGTCGGAATCGATGATATCGCAATCCATTTCCCAAAAATTTACTTTGATATGAAGGACTTTGCAGAATTGAGAGGTGCAGACTATGGTAAACTCAATCGAGGATTAGGCCTCTCAGCAATGTCTGTTCCAGACATTCACGAAGATACGGCAACTATGGGTGCAAATGCTGTCACCCGACTAATAGACCGTAACGGCTTGGACCCAAATGACATTGGAAGAATGTATCTAGGTACAGAATCTGCTTTAGATGGTGCAAAACCGACTGCAACATACATCTTGGATATGCTAACCCAACGATATTCAAAACAATATGGTGAAGATTGCTTCCGTAACTGCGATGTTGTTGACATGACATTCGCTTGCATCGGCGCGGTGGATGCTCTTCACAACACACTTGATTGGGTTGCCCGAGGTGGCTCAGAGGAAGGAAGAGTAGGTGTAGTGGTCTTCTCAGACAATGCAAAGTATGACCTTGAATCTAGTGGAGAGTATACACAAGGAGCCGGTGGTGGTGCTATTCTTGTGCGTCACAATCCTCGCCTCATAACTATCCCAGATACATGGGGGATTTCAACAACTCCTGTCCACGACTTCTTCAAGCCTCGCCGTGAAGTATCTCTCACCTCAATTATTACCCATGTAGTCCAACTTGCACGTGAAACGGGCGAGACACTCAAAGATGGAGTAGCCGAGAGGATGATTAAACATCTACCAGAATCTACCGTTCGCCGACTCGGTATATTTTCCCACGGCGAAGAGAAAGTGCAGGTTCACCGTGATGAACCTGTTTTTGATGGACAATTTTCCAACCGATGTTACCAAGAAGCTGTGAAAACCGCTTTCTTAGACTTCCAGCGCAAAGCCGTGAAGAGTGGCCGCTATAATGCTGAAACTGATGAAATTCTTACAGAGCAATGGATTCGGATCATAATGCATCTACCTTATGCTTTCCAAGCAAAGAGAATGTTCCCTGATGTGTTCCGCCACGACCGTAGAAATGAACCAATGTGGCAGGATGTCATTGCTGAGATTGGTGAAGAACCAGACCGAGCAGAGTTTGAAGACACCCCAGAAGGAGAGAACGAGTGGGATAAGGCACAAGATTTGTACCGCAGAGCAATTGCAAAGACTACCCTATACCAAGAATTCCAAAATATTAGAATTGAGAAGGCTCAACGCGCTTCAAGCCTAATTGGAAATCAATACACCGGTTCTATTTTCCTAGCCATAATGTCAACCTTTGAGTCTGATTATGAGGATAATGAAAATATTGAGAATAATTATTTTGGATTGTGTGGGTATGGTTCAGGAGCAAAAGCAAAGGTGTTTGAAGGAAAAGTTTCACCAAAATGGCGAGAGGTTGTATCCCGCTGGAACATGTTTGAGAGAATGGCCGGCCGAATCGCCATTGACAAATCAACTTACGAAGAACTACACAAAGGGGTTCGGGAAATTTCAGTTGTTGAGCCCAAAGGCGAGTTTGCGCTTGTTGAAATTCAATCCGAAGGCGCCTATGAAGGTGCCAGAACATATCGTTGGGTCGCTTAATCGAGTTAATTAATCCCAACAAACCCAATCTTACTAATTGGAATCAGAGTTCCTCATCGTAAAGGTTGTCTACATAATCC
>CAUZFJ010000211.1:0-2984 GCA_963579105.1 Candidatus Thalassarchaeaceae archaeon | reverse complement strand
ATAATTGGCGTAGTAACGACCATCAGTTTCTTGTACCCAATCTGAAATTGGTGTGACTAGAGAACCGTCATCATTGTTGGTTAGTACTGCATTGATTGGGTCATAACTAGGCCATGGAGATTGTTTGGGAACAAATTCGGACTTCATTTCTTGTCTCAGAGATAATCTTACATTGCTGTAAGTGCCATTTTCCCAGCGTTCCTCACCCCAACCATCAAATTTTTCACAAATTTTTTCTAGGTCCTGCTCCACAGGAATCCATCCAACTCCTTCTCTAACTCCTTCCTTGTAGAATAGTTCAGTCATGGATGATAAGTCTAGAGTGGCTGGGTCGAAACCACTGCGTGGGGCCGCCATAGCCAGAATTCGTGAGGCTGTATCATTTCTAAGAGCGATATTTGTGACTTGCCCAGGTCCAAGTGCCCCAGTCATATTCAATTCTTCAGGATTATTAAGAATCAGACCAACACTAATAGCGGTAGGGAATAATTCACCATCTTCCAATATCATTGCCGCTATCATAGAGATAGGTGCCTTGATTCTTACTTCTTGTGAGCGTGTTGTATCTCCTTGTTGGAATTCGAGTGTATGCTCTTCTTCTTCTCCCCAATCATCCTCATCAATGCTTTGGAATACATCACTCATTTCCATAGGCATAACCATCAGGCTGACATTGTAATTATTCTCACTCACTCCTGATGGAGTAACAGAGATTGTGGTCAAACCACTGGCCCCAGTTTGCACCGAGTAGACCGGTACTCCAGACAAAGTTGTTTCTTGAGTCAAACCACCAAAAGCAAGAGATGCTTCTGTGACCATAACGAAATTCATTCCCATACCAGTGTATGTGATTCCATTTTCTCCAACATTTTTGGTTTGTACAATGCTAAGATATGCCCCAGGTAAGGTTGGAGTGACAGTCATGCCAACTCCTCCACTTTGATTGGTGGTTAGGATTTGTTCGTCCATTACTTCCATAGGTCCATCAGTGAAAAACCCATTAATTATCAGAGCATTTGGCATTACAGATGTTTCCATTCTCAGTTCGCATTCACCTTTTTCGAAGTGCCCTTCAAACCATCCTTCTCCATCTTCTCCATCGTGCCAGAATCCTTGGTCTTCAGTAACGTTTTGAGAATGAATAACTTCCCTTCCATCAACATCAGAGTAAGTGATGACAATGGTATATTCATCCACACCGTCTCCAGTAGAATAGTCATGGCTCCACCAGCCGTCTTGATCAGTTGAACCCGTTGGCCGTTCGGTGGTATTTCCATCACCCCAATCAACTTCTACATTGCTGAGTTCCGGTTTATCTAATTCACCTTCATCGTTTCTAAAGTTCTCATATCCCCATCCGATGTCAACGTGATTCCCGCTGTGGGCATTCCCTTCGGTTCTAGAACAGCCGGAAGTGTCGGGAAGTGGGACTTGCTTCATAATTTTGAATTCAAGGCCATTCACAGTAGTTCCAGAAGTTGTAACATCTACCAAACCTCCGGGGGGGGGCGGCATAGATCCGATTTGGTTAGAAGCGTCCCACGATGAACCTGAGCCAGCAACTTCGATATCATTTTCCAAACTGGATGCTTGTGGGTATTCTCGGTCGTCATCATGACCACTGTATGGGCTGATAGTCACACGAACATCCCCTGCGAGGTCATTACCAGTATAATTTCCAGAGAACTCCTGCGACGGCCCATTCATCTGTCCTTCAATTGAGGTAATTTCCACATCTCCATCAGGTGAAAATTGTGCAATGGCATCTTCAGCAAGTTGAGGTGAAATTCGTAGAATTGCAATATCAACTTCAGCGTTCTCTACAGGTCCGGTATAATTGTATGAAGTGGCACTCAAAGAATACGGTGCGCTAACTAGAGTTGTTTCTTCTTGTTCAACAATAACTCCCAATGCAGAGACAATGAAAGTCTCATCAGCACCTTCGTATGACATTGCCTCCAACATAGAAGGCCTCATGTTTTCTAGTCTGAGATTAGCGCCTTCCATTCTTGACATATCTCCATTGAAATTTTCCAAAGGTTGCGTGAATGTCCATATTGATTCGTCAATAGATTCAGCAGTCAAACGTCCTATGTATCTTGACCTGTCATTACTGCTTTGTTCCAAAATAGTGTTTATTGTAACTCCGTGATTATTGGTCATATTCATCGAATATTGGCTTGGGTAGTCACTTTCATTATCAGGCCCCCAATATCTTAATTCGATTCCAATATCAAGGATATGTGAATTATAGAGAGTAGTTCTAACATCATATAGTTCTTCAAAAACCACAGAATCAGATTCTGATGTTTCGCCTTCTTCCTCTTCAATAGGTTCCCAATCCAAATGTTTGTCACCAAAAGTTGCGTTATCCATCCATTGTCCAAATTCACCTAGGATTTGTCCAGTTGCTTCCCATACAGGATCCTTGAAAGAATCAGCGAGATCGTTGAGAACATCTTCTGGTAGGGTGTTGAAATTATCAAAAGCGTCGTTGACATAAGATGAAGAGGAACCGGCTTCCATGTTAGCAGTCCATGCCTGCCCTTCACTAGTTTCCAGTAGTTTCTCATATTCCCATATAATTTGGTCAGGGACCTCGTCTCCATCTGTATCTACAATATCCGTTTCCTCTAGTTTTTCAGCCATTTCAAACCAGCGAACAATCAAAACTTGTACTGGTGTCATATTGCCAAGGTCTCCGTTGATTAATGGTGTAATCCAAACTTCTAATGCATCAATAATTGCATCTGGATGTCCTGAAACAGTAAGTAGGGCAAAATTATGAAGGATAGTTTGAATCGCTTCAGCCTCTTTGGTACTATTTGCAAGATCATCCATAGCCTGCTTCAGAGCGACCCATTCGTTACTGCCAACTAATGCGTTGTAAGCGGCTTCAAAATCGCCAGTCCCTTCAAATCGGGTGTAATTTTCTATTGCATCAAAGGTTTTACCATAATCTGCAGCGACTCCAAAATCATCGA
>CAUZFJ010000210.1:0-3013 GCA_963579105.1 Candidatus Thalassarchaeaceae archaeon | reverse complement strand
GCAACCGATGAAAAACGCGGAAACTAATTTCATACTAAGACTGAGTAATGGGTCAGGAGATTCAACACCAGCGAGTATGGTCATTCCCACCACTGCATCTACTAACATCAACCCAGCACCTCCAGCTCCAACCCAAACACCAAGCCGCTTGCCCATTATCATCAATGCTCCACCAGCAAGCAAAACAACTGCAGCCAATGATTCAATTATTCCTAATGTCGTAAAGTAGCCATCATCTTGTAATTCAGCAAAATAATCAGTAACTTCTTCCCCCGTTAAATTAGCCCCTTGGATATTCAAACTATCCGCTAATGCAGTAGCTTCTTCGATGGATAGGGTTTCTGAAGTTAAATTACCATAGGCTGAAACACCCATCAATAAAGAACCAAGTATCAAACAAACTCCAATGGTAATTGGAATCGCTTTGTTAGCCTTGATTGGCACCTCCGGCATTACCGGCTCGTCACTCAGAACATCGTCAGGTAGGCCACTCTGCATGTTCTCCGAGTAGGGCTTGTGAACTTCAATCCTCGCCGCAAGCCCGCAAGGAATCTACAAATTCGCTCGGAATTGATATTGATTCAAAAGTATCTAGGTCTACACAAACTGTAATTACCCGCGCATCCCAAACTTGTAGTCCGTCTTGATTGGCGAATTTGTAACGCCATGTACACGACTTATCACCCACTTTTTCCACCCATAAAGTACACACGATATCATCACCGTATCGTAGTGGGGCGGTGTGCTGCGCCTCTGTTTGGACAACTGGGAAACCAATTTTTTGTTCCATCATCTCAGGGTATCCAATACCACATATCTCAACCAAAGACTCCTCAAAGAAGCGATGGGCCAAATCAAAGTACTCTGGATAGTACACAATTTTGGCGACATCCACCATAGGAAAATCAACCCGCCTTCTCAATACCACTGCCACAATAGTGGGGAAGCGTTGGTGAATATCAATCAATCCGCTTAGAATATACTCTTTGCTATCACAAATTGACAGATGTGGATGACTGTGACGCAGGCACCAAACGCTGCTACCCAGAAATCGTCGTGCACTTTGCCTCTCCACATACAAATTCCTGCACCTAGGAATGCCAGAAAATCGGTTGCGGGGCTTGCTAACCAAGTACAATTCGCACCAATTGGTAATGATGATTCATTAAAAATCCAAAATACAAGAGCAAATAGGCCACCAAGAATAATTCCCTGATACCAGCCATTCAATTTTTCAAACCACTCATCCTTCAATAGTAACACTGTGTTCATATTTTGTAGGGGTATGAGGTTGGGATATTATATCACCTATTCATCAATCCTAATGTCTAATTGCTAACACACAAAGCAAGTGAAACTGAGGACTTAGCCGGTGCTCAACAATTAGAATTGAAGCGAATGCACCGCGATGTTAGAGTTGGACTGACCGAAAGGAGGGACACACAAACATTAGGTGAGGGAGCGATTCAACGCTATCGCTAGATAGTTTCAATGGCGGACCCACCGCGATTTGAACACGGGTTTGAGGCTCCGCAAGCCCCAGTGATATCCAGGCTACACTATGGGTCCAGCGCCCTGCCGACCTGCCCAGCCGATATAATCCCGCCGGAAATCAAGAAAGAACGTAAACTCTCTTTCCTGTAGAAGTATCTTGATTCCACAAAATTTCCTTACAATATCGTGGAATGAAAAATCCCACTTTTCTTGGTGTTAAACCATGATTCTTCATACGCCTATCATTTGCTAACGAAGCGACTATTTCGCTCGCTGTACAATTTGGATTTGAACTAACATAGTCCAATATCTCCGATTTCAATCTATTGCGCCTTGCCTGTTTCTGACTACCTAACCCGTTCTGCATCAATCTTAATGGTTCATGGCTTACTTATCAAAGACAAGTGGGAATACCCATCGGGTATCAACTTTAAAGCAAAGGAACAACTGTTTTCCAATTCGAATTTGCTAGTTTCTTGCCTTTGCCATCTTTTGGATACGGGTGCATCTGGTTTAGCACACCGTGCATTCCTGTTACAGCGAATTTAATCCGCAACTCAACGAAGCGGTCTCTCTGTGCTGCTACCAGCACATCATCTTCCAATTCGGCGCTAGCAAACTCTTGAGAATAACCTTCATTGGTGATTCTAACCATATTCCCATCTAGGTGAACACGTGGCTGAAATTCAAAGTCATCTGGAGTATCCATCTGAACTTTTAGGTCAATGACGACTCTATCCCGCAAGCCAATTTTGGTAATGTCCATCGCTGAAACCATCTCTACCGTTCTGGGCCAACACCAGTCGGGGTTAGAAAGTTCGCATTGAATTACTATCCCACCTTAATTGGCCAAACACAACTCAAAGTTGTAAAAAAACCTATTTTTCAAGGGTTTTTTTCTTATTCAAACACTTCTGAAATTCTTGGAACCAAAATGATGAATTCAACTTCCAACTTCCAGTCATTTCCTTCATCAATGTCAAAATCATCCACAAAGAAGTCTGGATCAGCCTGGTCTGCTGTCACTTGCCAAGTCCAGTTACCTTGGCCAAAGCGTGCAGCAGCATTATCCAAAATTAATCTAAGGACATCTTCTGCATAGTCTCGCTGGTAAGTGCTTGATTGTGTAGGGACTGGGTTCATGCCATCCCGCTCAATATAGGCCGTTGGTGCCTTAGTCACATTTTCTTGACTAGTCGTTGATTCAGCATTCCAACCGCTGCTTGGAACTGCTAATCTAAGGGTAAAGTTGTCTTGTGGCAATTGTAAACCCAAATCCATCGTCAATGTCAAAGTTGCATTGACTTCCATCAAACGAGATTCAATCCCCGGTACATGAGAATATGTCCATGATTCGCCTTGCTTGAGATATCCATCCCAATCCTCAGTCACACGTTTTTGCTCCCAAGTCACTTGCCAAGTACGAGTGCTGACATTGATTTTGAAGGCCTCACGCGCTGAGGCACCACGGTCGTCCGTAACTACAACTGCTCCTTCAAATTCACCCGACTTATTGAGA
>CAUZFJ010000209.1:0-3015 GCA_963579105.1 Candidatus Thalassarchaeaceae archaeon | reverse complement strand
CAAGAGGCGACTAAATCTTCTCACTAATTTGATGACAATGATTCAATCATTTTTCTATTTGGGTGTGGTTTGCTAGTAATTTTGTATGCGAAACTTAATTCAATGAGGGTACAAATGGCGAATTGCCATGAAACCTTCACACCCGGATGCGTTCCTCGTCGTCAATAGGGATGACTACATGACTGTACTAGCAATAATTGCTAATGCTGATAATATTCTCAGGGAAGAAGAAATGTCATTTTTTGAAAGCAGAATGGCCCGGATGTTGATAAATCCGCGCTTGCGCACACAGTTTCGAAATTTATTACGCAATGAATATGATGTAGAAGAAACGGTAAAGAAAATGGACAAAAAAACACTAAGATTAGCACTTAGAGATGGTATTTTTCTAGCCGCAGCAGATGGCGAAGTACATTCTGCTGAAATCGCAGCCATCAAAATTATTGCAAAGTATGCTGGTGTAGATAAAGAGCGGTTGAAAGAGATATGGGCATGGGTTAGGGATGGATTAGAATGGATGTCCACCGGCCCTTCACTACTCGAAATAGCACTTGATGAAAGTGATTAGTTGCAAAAATATGGGGACAAGACCAAATTTTCCTCTCCTCAAAACTCAATAACGGCTGCCCCGTCGAATGAATACGGGTTCAATTGATGGACACCTCTATTCAACCCGGCACATCTTCTGAAGTGCCGAATAAAACCGGCAATGATTCACCTCGCGCACTGCTTAGTGTGTACGATAAAACAGGAGTTACCGCTCTAGCAGTAGCCTTGGAAGCAATGGGTTGGAAAATAGTTAGCACAGGTGGCACTGCTCGGCTGTTACGAGAGTCAGGAGTGGAGGTTGATGATGTCAGTTCAATCACGGATCACCCGGAAATTTTTGATGGTAGAGTCAAAACCCTTCACCCTGCGATTCACGCACCGATTCTTGCACGAGCAAACAACCCAGACGACGTACAAACCCTCGCTCAACTCGGATATCCACGCATTGACATGGTTGTCGTAAATCTCTATCCATTTGAGGAGGTTGCTGCGCGGCAACCTCTAGTTGAGATTGATGAATTAATTGAGATGGTTGATATTGGCGGGCCGACATTAATTAGGGCCGCAGCAAAGAACCACCCTGATATTTTAGTAATGGCAGATCCTAGTCAATATGATGAGGTTCTAAACCATCTACAACAGACAGATGGCGACCCAAAGTCAGTTCCATTAGATGTAAGACAAAGGCTCGCTTTGACCGCATTTCAAAGAACAGCAGCTTACGATGTTGCATTAGCAACAACATTGGCAGAACGCTTTGAAGGTGTTGAATTAGAAGGCGATTTACCCCCGCGATTATTGATTTCAGGAGGCCAGTTAAACCGATTAAGATATGGTGAAAACCCCCACCAAATGGCAGGATTTTTTGATTCTTCACGAGTTGGTGAAAGACCGGATGGTTTGGCATCTGCGGACCAGCACGGCGGCAAGGAATTATCTTTCAATAATTATCTTGATTTGGATGCAGCATTACGTTTTGCCCGCTCTGTGAGCGGTGATGAGTGGTGTCAGTGGCCCCATTGTTGTGTAATCATCAAACATACAAATGCTTGTGGTGTTGCTATTTCTGCTAATCAAGTAGAGGCATGGAACGATGCCCTCGCTAGCGACCCAGAATCTGCTTTCGGTTGTGTAATCGCTTTCAATCAAGTTGTGTCACTTGAGGTTGCAGAAGCGATTGGAGGGCATTTCGTTGAATGCATCATTGCCCCTGGTTTTGAAGATTCAGCATTGGAATTACTTTCTGAGAAGAAGAATCGTAGAATCCTAACCTTTGATAATTTCACCCCGTTAAATCCGGTTTTGCGTTGGAGACAAATTGATGGCGGTTGGTTGGCGCAAGAAGAAGGCGCCCCCCAAATTAACTGGGCAGATGTCAAATCAGTGACCAAAAAATCTGCTGATGAAGACCAAATTGATTTAGCTAGGTTCGGCGTGACTGTTTGTGCTCAGGTGAAGTCTAATTGTGTGGTATTTGTTCAACCCACATCAACAGGATTTGCAACAGTTGGAATTGGTCCCGGTCAAACTAGCAGAGTTGAAGCAGTTAGAATCGCAGCTCGTCGGGCTGGCGAGCGAGCAACAGGTGCGATGATGGTTTCAGATGCATTCTTCCCATTCCGAGATGGTATTGATACCTCACATGAGATGGGAATTACAAGCGTAGTTCAACCAGGCGGCTCAATTCGCGACCAAGAGGTAATTGACGCTGCCGACGAGCACGGAATGACGATGTTGTTCACAGGAGTTCGCCTATTCAGACATTGATAATTGATCAATGACTTCATTCAAACAACATATATTGAATCTGTTCCAATTATCCTATTACCTTCATAATTAATGTGAATATCTATCTCGCCCCCACTTGCACCGACAATATTTTCACCATTCTCTGAAATAAATATAATTTCACCAAATTCCCATAGGTTATCATCATCGCCAGCATGTTGTTGAATCAAGCATGATTGGTTTGCGTTGATTGAACAATAATATACCTCGTCTGCAATACTCAAAATAAATTGTACATTTCTCCAATCTAAATCATCTCCACCTTCAATCCAATCAATTCTCATCAACGTGTCGTCAGAATCGTCAGTAGCAGTATCTTCGGCATCATCTGCATCGTAAACACCTAGATCAACTATGTTTTCACGGGCTGCTTCGTTCGCCATACCATACCCCCAAGGAGTGGTACAACCAGGCATCATAATCAACAAAACCATCCCAACGAGGGTCAAACCTCTTACTTTCATAGTATGTTACTGGAACTACTTCAATATAATACTCATGGATATTTCAACATTATCGTGAACCACTTAGAAATTAGTCATCAATATCTCACTAGAGTGGTGTAGGCTCAAGTACGGGTATTGACTTTAGAATAAATGAACCACACACCAATTAACCAAACAATAGCAATCGTTGCTTGGCCGTATCCAGGGTCACCTGCAAGATTAGTTATCCAAA
>CAUZFJ010000208.1:0-3020 GCA_963579105.1 Candidatus Thalassarchaeaceae archaeon | reverse complement strand
CCAGCGGTTGTTTGACTAAAGCACACAAGCATCAAAGGGGGTGGGTGAGAGGCGAGAGTGATGATGAAGAAGTGGTTCATGCGTCAGTATTGGCGGTTACAACAATCCCAGACACTCATTTCCATGGTGTTCTGGTGTACCACACTCACACTACTAATTTGGCCATATGTTAGTTGGAGATTTGATTCCGGTCAAGAAACACTCGGTATTGCAATGACTTATTGGGGACTTGGCTCAATTGCGGCAGGTGTTCTATTTACTGTTCTTTCAATTGGCTATATTTATGACCAATTCCTAGCATTATGGAAGGAGCAACGAACCGTTGACACCGAACGAAACCCATTCGGCACTTATGCACTCATTCCTGCCAATGTAGTGATAATTGGTATGATGAATCGTGTTTTAAGAGACAATGCAGATGGGGATGAGAAAGTCATTGCAACCTGTGATTGGATAGATGAGTGGCTCAAGTGGTGCAGTTCACAGGAAATTTGGGCTCGCTCTCAGAGATTTTGGGATGACACATTCCCTGAACCTGTGCCGGACTTATTCTTCTTACCAGATGATGCGGTCAAAGCCGCTAGATCAGTTGGAAAGGACCTTGATAATTGAGGGCTCAACCCTCGTCCCAATCCTTCCAATTTACTGCCTTTTTCTCATCATCGTCTGATGCTTTGGTTTGGGATTTTGTGGTTCGGGATGCTGAGGTTTGGGGTTTTGTGGTTCGGGATGCTGAGATTGAAGTTTCTGTGCCTAATTCGCTGACTGGTTTTTCAGAAGATTTGGATTCTTTGACTCTTTTCTTGAAGGCTTGTACTGCATTGCTTGAGCTATCGTCGGGTCGGTCTGAAAAAGGAGGTGGTACTGATTTTGAAGCCAGGCCACTTGGAATTTGAATATCTACTGTAATTTTACCATCAGGGCCAGCCCGCTCTTGTAATCGAGCAAGTGCGTAAATCTGTTCCGTTGTCAGTATTGCTCCGCTATTTGCAAGACCCTCCATCTGCAAATTTAATTCTCTACCATCAGATGTTTTTAGAGTTACATTTGATGAGTTGACTGGACCTTTCTTCCTCAATAGAAAGAGGATAATAGATATTGGAAGCAAACAGGCTGAAACAACTAATGAGAAACAAGAAGAAAGGACTGCTGGTTGGGTAAATGCTTCTTCACTAACCTTCTGTTGGTCTACCAAGTAGATTGTTTGATTAGATTTGGAAATAAATTTCATGGTGGTGGCTTCAGATGGTTGTACCCAACCCATCGCTGAAAATGTGATATGCCCATCATATTCCATTTCGCCAACACCGGAAAAAAATGAGGGTTCTCGTAGTTCAACTTCTTCTCCATCCTGAAGAATTGAGATTGAACCATCTATCGCATTAGATTCCGTAGTATTTTGAAATAATGAGTAAACACGTAAGCCGGTTAGGTTGACTTCTACCGTTGCGCCTGGTTCAATTACCGCATCGTTGAAATCTTCGGGAATAAGGCCCTCACTGATTGAAGGTAATGTGTAACCTAAACCTGCTGCTCCAAGGATAAACGCGATTATTCCAGTAATTAAAAGTCGCTTCGGCCAGGGCGAATGTGTGAGCCCCAAGTCCTCGCTCATGAATTAGCCCACACGCTTGATGTTTGAAAGGGGAGCGGTGCTACATGATACTGTTTCAGCCTGAGTAATCAAACTTGAATCATCACATATGGCACTCTCCCCCACCCCTAAGAAGGGTGAGGAAGAGGCTGTAGTATTGTTCAATCAGAACATTTCATCTGTGGATAACAAACTACTCTGCTCTGCAACCTTCGCAAGAGCTTCTTTACGGCGGCCGTGCATTACTAATCCAGCCACTGCAAGCAATGACAGTGTTAGCAGAATAATAATTCCCGGTACACCCCACGCACCAAGTGTTTCAGTTGCTTGGTCAATCCATCCATTGCTAGACTTCAAACCACCCTCCAACTCTTCGATATTGTCACGCTCAATTGACTCAACTATCATGTTGTCTGGGTCAATCACTAAGACGATATCGTGACTTCCAGCCTTAACTGGATAAAGAAGAGTAATAATTGCAGGATCGTTTCTATCTGCAGCATCGGGAGGCATAAGCGCACCAATGACTTGTCTATAAGCGATATTCTCCTCATCGCATCCATTCTTACGTACATCGTCTTTAGTTTGGTCTTGACAGACAATAACATGAATATCTGTAGCATGAACATTTCCGTCATTGATGATTTGTACCTCAATTGCTACCATATCTCCAACGTCTCCAGACGGTTTACCTGCAGTTGGAACTTTCAAAAATAGTAGGTTTGGTGCTCGCAAGCGAATGGTTACAATTAATTCGTTAGTATCGAATAGTTCACCTTCCCAAGACTCACTATCATCGGTATCACCATCTTGCATCATGTTTCCAAAGAAAGATCGTACTTTCAGACCAAGTTCCTGATTACCTAATGCTGCCTCAGTACTGATGTTGACAAGAGCAACTACTGGAATTGTAGTATACGATGCCATTTCAGGTAGAATCCAAGTTCCATCTGCATGACGTACACACTCGTTAGCAGGTGATTCTTCTCCTACCCCAAGTTGACGGCAAGGGATTTCAAACTGACCGTCCATTATCGCCCATGAAATCTGCCACTTCTCTAAGTGGTTCATGCCGGGGCGCTCATTCCAAACACCCGAAGATAGGTCGATGGTATGGTTGTGTAGAGTTGCTCTATCTGGAACATTTCCATTGTTGGTAATATTGAGATTGAATCGCACTGTTCGACCAGGTGCTGTTGTTTTGACATCTGACTCAACAAATGGATCCAGCCATATTTGCATATCATGGAATTCGTTAACTGTAATTGACAATGTAATTGAATCTCGCAAGCGGGTTGGCCTACCTGCTGAATCTGGATATGATTCTTCGCTGAACACATCTAGGACTACTTCATAATCACCTGCTGTGACCATCAATGGCACATCAACTATGACTGTAATGTTCTCAGAATCTCCCCGTTGTAAC
>CAUZFJ010000207.1:0-3043 GCA_963579105.1 Candidatus Thalassarchaeaceae archaeon | reverse complement strand
ACCCGTTCGTAATGATGATTGTCAATTAATTCCCAATCCTGATGCATTTTCACCGAATCAACCCCAGACGTGGCTATCATCAGCCCCAGTGGAATCCTTCTCGACTTCTTCGTGTAATGAGTTTCGGCGCTTCATATCCTCTCGTTCATAGTTCAACAGGTCACGGTCGTCAATGTAAGCCGCTCTCATATGAGCCACTAGGCAGACATCAACAATAACATCCCTAGATATGTAATGGTAATTTTTGTCAGCAGTGAGAAGTTCGATGGTCAATTTATTAGTGCCCATTAATCGGCCACGCATCCATGGGTCCATATCCGAAGGCAATGCTCTAGCATCAATTAAGATTTCAACAAGGTCATCTCTTCTAAGTCCAGTTCTTCGTTCAAGGAGGGGACCATTACGAATATCTTGGTATTCAGAAAAGTCAGGTTTCCCAAGGTCCTCCCATAATGTAACTGCCCAATCAGGTAGGTCTTTTTTCTTGCTCCGACTCCGTTTCTTTGCTGCCAACTCGTCCGCCTCTAACACCCTGAGTAACCCAACCCTTGAAAAGAGAACCCCTTGATTGTAGAATACAAATTAATCCAAATGAAGGATTATGATGGGAAATCTAAACCTTCGCATTGAAGAGGGATGGGCGAGCCGCAAACAGTGGAGGTAGTACAATGCCCGTCATTATATGGAAGAAATTGCCCACTGTTTTGCTAGCAGATGAGTTGCTTGACAAGGCCTATAGGCGAGCAACTAAAGCCAAGGATTCAGTTGAGGATACTGACAGATTATTTCGCACCAGGAAGCAAATGATTCGCATGATTCAATCAGCTAGCGACGTTTTGGATGCTACACTGAAAGGCTATGTGGCAAAATGGCCATCGCTAAACAAACAATCCGAATTCGACCGCTCACTCATCGATGCTTCAGTTGGTTGTGATGCTTTTCGCCACCATCTCTCAAACCTACAATGGGCTGCTAACCAAACCATGTCACTTGCCAAGAAGTATGAACAGCAAATTCAGAGAATGATGAATATTGATGGTATGCATGTACGAAGACGTGAGGCCTATGGGAGAATATCCTCAGTAATTGACCAAGTGAACCCTTCTCTGTTGTGGTTGAACCGAGCAAGAGACCAGTTGCGAGAATTACCCTCAATTAACACTTCTGAACCGTGCATTGTTGTCGCAGGTTCTCCTAATGTAGGCAAGTCAGCATTGATTGGTGTTTTATCAAGTAATGAACCAGAAGTAGCAGCGTATCCATTCACTACTAAGCAGTTACATGTTGGCCATTTTGAACATCGCCGACGTGTTTACCAAATGGTTGACACCCCTGGTTTGCTTGACAGACCTATGGAAGACAGAAATAACATTGAGATGCAAGCAATTGTAGCCTTAGAAAATATTGGTTCAATTGTATTATTCTTACTTGACCCAGCCGAACATGGTGGTACATCTATGGAATCCCAAGAAAATTTGTTGACTGAAGTTGCCGCATTGTTACCACAGACTCCACTCATCGTTGTTGATGGTAAGGCAGACTTACTGAAAATTGACACTGGAGTTAATCCAGTATCTGGTCACCTATGTATCTCAGCAACTGAAGGCTACGGCATTGAACAGTTGCGAGAAGAATTAGTTGCTAGAATTGCTGCTGATGATATTGGTGACCCACTTCTACTTCCTGAGGGCTGGCACCGTTCAGACCTTTGAATAGCAAAAAAATTCGCAACAACTTGAACTCAGTTGGTTGCAGAAATATGTCCGCAACGGGTACAATATATTTTGTAACCATATTGGCTGCTTTCAAGCCCTTCAATAGAAATTGGAACTCCACAGCCCTGACACTTGAAACCCGGCATGACCAATCCTCACTTCTCCCGAGTAGCATAGGGTTCTTCAACGGTCCGACTAATCGTTGTCAGGTTTTATGAACTTTAGAGGGAAGGCCATTTGCACACCTGCGAGGCACAAAACTACGCCTACCACACCTAGAATAAGCATCGGGAAAAGAGCCATACCAGCGCTATACGAGTAAGTCACTATGTTCGTGTCAAGCGAAATAGTCCCAGCGCGCCCGCCAGTGATGAAGCGCGTCTTCCCCGGATCTAAGTCCCATTCTAATCCCGTATCGGAATTTGGGCCACCAGCTATAATGTCAAAATCTGATGCAGTGCATCCAGTCAATCCTTGATCATCTGGGCTACATTTTTCCCAATCAATTGTATCAGCATCAACAATGCCAATCCACGCTTCGCCACTATGGTCCCAGTTCATTGAGACTGAAACATCCAAGAGCATGAATGGCTGTGGGATTGAGAGGTTATCTTGATTCATTCCGACTTCACAATTTTCATCTGAACCGGGCGCACACGGCGGAATTGGAACCCCGACTGTACTTGAATCCGAAGAGTAACCTATTGCCCCAACTAGCACTAGTATGATGCAAAATACTCCTGTAATCATCGGCAGGGCCGACATGATACGGACCATCATCAAAGCATACCTGCGGGTTTCGGTGAATCAATCCTTCGCCTTCAAATCTCTTCCTCAAAAATTCTAGAATCCAGTTAGAAAAGGGAATAAGAACAACATAATTGCAATTGCCGGGAATAAATAAAGCATCACATTGAGGCGTTTTCTAGACTTTTCTTGCCTTGCGGTCTTGTCTGAACAATGTTCGTCCCCACAGTGTGCAGGGTCCGCGTCAAGAGGGATAGGGGCGTGACAAATTACGCAGTGCCGATGGGGTGCAATGTGCTTCGCACTTTTTGGATTCTCAGATATTTGTTTTACCACCTTTTTTGTCGTCTTTGCCGTATCTGCAATTGCTTTCTTCAAACGTTCTTCCATTCTTCCCATTAATTCACCCCGATGATAGTGCCACGGAAGGCTTGTCCGGCTAGACACTTTGCTAGTCCTTCTAACTCCCTTCCATTAAGTAATGCTAGTTCTATATCATTGTCTATAGCAATTTGAACACCTATGGGGTCAATCACTACATTCGGCCCAGCACCGCGATGTTCGGGGGGGCCTACAATTGA
>CAUZFJ010000206.1:0-3045 GCA_963579105.1 Candidatus Thalassarchaeaceae archaeon | reverse complement strand
TCTCGCTCATCATCTAGATATGCAGTATTCGCATCCGCTACTATTGGACAACCACCACAGATTGGTATTGATTCCTTGGCCGCAACTCTAGGCGCTGCTGGTGTAATTGACCTTTCATGGAATATCGCTAACTCACAATTAACTGGTGGAAACGATTACGGTGTTTTGTATATCAATGACGATGGAGCAGCCCTTGACGGCACACGCAGTACCTTTGTCTTGACCACAACAACTCACACAATTGCTGGAACACACGGTACGACATACGAGTTCCTCGTGCGCGTTGAGAATGGAGAGGTTGGAGGGGATGATAGCGTTCTATACGGTACACCTTTCGGCTTAGGAAGTGCAACTGCAGATGGTCAAGTTGATCCAACAGCAGGTGCTACTGACCTTGATGCGGCAACTTCTGGTGAATCTAGCATTCACTTCACATGGACTGCCACTGATTCGTCTGATGTCAACCACTGGTTAATTTGCTGGTCACCAGCACAACACACATCGCTTGAGGTTTCAAGTCTAATTACTGCAGGCAACTGTCACACCACTGCTGATTCGAGCATGGGTGTTACAATGAACAGACACTCAGGTTCTGGTGTATTCTACTACTCAGTAGTAGCAGTTGATTCAGTTGGTAACATTGAGTCTCAAGATTCAATGACTAGTTTAGCTGGTGGTGATGGCAGTTCTAGTGTTTTCCCAAGCATTGAATTAGAGTGCACTGCTACTCAACAGATGATTGATACGAGATATAATGGTCAAGGTGAGATAATTTGCAATATATCAAATCCAACGATGTATTCTGAAGTAGTGAGTATTTCGGTTACTAGTGGCGGTTTGGCTGTAGCCGCTCCGGGGTCACTTACATTGGATTCTCAAAATAATTCTAATTTCACAGTTACAGTAATGGCAAATAAAAACGATATAGGGGTTCACACGATTCAAATTTCTGTGAATGTGGTGCAAATAAATGGGGTTCCAACTACTCTACCTTCTACTAATTCAGTTAGTGTGATTATGCTTGTAATTGCCGAGGAAGATTCGGATAGTGATGGCGTAGCAGATCACCTAGATGAATTCCCACATAACAATCTTGAATGGGATGATGCTGATAGTGATGGTGTAGGCGACAATAGTGATGATTGTCCCGATGAAGCAGGTTCTGCTGGTGAGAAGGGTTGTCCAGAGGAAGAAGGCTCTAACATCTTGGTAATTGGTGCTGCAACTGCTGGTACGGGAGTTGTAGTCTCAACTCTCTTGTTTTTCCTTCTTCCTAGGATGATGCGGAATATCAGCACGGCTGAAGAAGTTGCTGACAAAAATTTCCAAGATGAGTTGTGGGGAAATCAAGAAAATTTACCAATGGGCCCCCCTTCTGAATCAATGGCAGATAAGGGGCCTCGGATTGACTTACAAGGTGAGATTAGACCTGATGGATATGAGTATATTCAATGGCCGCCAGATGAAGGTGGTTGGTGGTATCGTAGTGATGCAGGGCTACCTTGGGTTGAATGGAAAAATTGATTTTTCCGGTTAGGTGAACTAAAAAACATTTTTCTAACCTTTCAATATGGTTGAGATTATTGTATCGCAATCAAAAAGAAGTGGACGCGCAGTTGCCCACTTAATGGCGAGAGATATTCCGTGGATGCGAGAGCGTTTTGAAGCGCTGAAATCGCAAAATCTACTGTGGGAACCGCCTACTCTAGAATCAGCCAGCACCCCTAGTTGCACAGTTGATGGCAAAGAGATGATAATGCTGTCAGCAAACAATTACCTCAATTTGACAACCCACCCAAAAGTCATTGCTGCGGCAGTGGAATCAACCAAAAAATATGGCGCTGGAAGCGGCTCAGTAAGGGCTATCAGTGGCACTATGGATATTCACCTTGAAGCAGAAAGAAAAGTCGCTGAATTCAAAGGTGTTGAAGCCTCTCTTATCTACTCATCAGGATATACTGCAAACGTAGGACTCATCCCAACTTTGGTGACCGGAAAAGAGGATGTTATCATCTCAGATGAACTAAATCACGGCTCTATAATTGATGGTGTACGCCTAACCAAGGCAAGCCGTGCAGTCTACCCACACAACGATGTTGGTGCACTAGAAGAAGTACTTCGTCAGAACTCAGGAAGCGAGCGAAAACTAATCATTACGGATGGGGTATTTTCCATGGATGGGGATGTTGCACCACTTGACGAAATAACTGCACTTGCCGAGGAGCACGGAGCGATGGTATTCGTAGATGATTGTCATGGTGAGGGTGTTTTGGGTGACCGAGGTGCGGGAATAGTTGACCATTTCAAATTACAAGGCAGGGTTGACTTCGAGATAGGTTCGTTTTCAAAGGCTCTGGGTGTTCAAGGAGGAATAGTTGCAGGTAGCGAACAGGTTCGCAATCATGCATTGAATCACTCACGTTCTTGGTTGTTATCGGGTAGCCAACCACCTGGCGTTGCGGCGGCACAAAAGGCAGCTGTAGAGGTGTTGATGGAAGAGCCAGAACACCATGCTAGATTGTGGGAAAACACCGATAGATTCCGGCGAGAAATGGATTCACTTGGCTTTGATTTAGGAATGTCAACAACACCGATAATTCCTGTAATGTGTGGCGAATCTTCAGTTGCCAAGCAATTGTCGGCGGAGATGCGAAAACTCGGTGTTGTTGTTGGCGCGATTGTATTTCCAATGGTGGCCAGAGACAAAGCGCGGGTGCGCAATCAATTGTCAACGGGATTGACTGATAGCCAATTAGATGAGATTCTAATCGCTTACGAAACCGCTGGGAAAATTGTCAATCTAATTTGATAATTTAATCATCAATGGCGTTCACGGCATCTACGAGTTCTTGTTCCTTTTCCATTTGGTCAGTTCCAACTATTGATGGCCCAAATGGGTCTTTTCCATCTTCTAACATCGTAAGCATCCTGTAACGAGGAGCCCAAGAAAGATGAACATAAATTGGCCCAGGTGCAAGCATAAGCAACCACGCTAGCAACTCAGGGATTTGTGGGGCGAGGTCCATCCAACTACCTAACAAAATG
>CAUZFJ010000205.1:0-3045 GCA_963579105.1 Candidatus Thalassarchaeaceae archaeon | reverse complement strand
TATCTTGCATTTGCTTTTTCATCGCTTCAATTCGGACAGCAGTTTCCGTTTCTTTGACAATTTCTGAAACTGATTGTCCGGCAATTAATTTTCTAAGTAATGAACGAGAATATTCCTGGTCAGATGAAGTCACAGTTCGTGAAATCCAAACCACAGGGTCATCAGAGAAAAATTCGTCTGTGCTAATTCGCCCGCCATCTAACCTGTCAACCATATCCATAATGGGTGCTAGTGCTGAGAGGTCAAATAAAGGCAGAAATAATTCGTAGGCAACTCTTGCCGCAGAATCAGCCTCTCGCCAGTGAATATAACGGCCTTTTGTAGTAAACTCGTTTTCTTGTATTTCACTAGGGCGATTTGTAACATGGTGGTCAATATACAAGCCACACGCGGGATGAAAGGGTAGGTCGCAGAGCGCAGTATTCTCATTGATGATGTCATCTAGATACCCGCTACGAATTTCTGCTGGATGAGAGAATACAACCTCAGCATCTGGCCATGCAGTTTTGAGGACCGCTCCAGCCACCAAGCCATCTAAGTCACCATCGGCAACTATGAGCCGAATGTCAAGTGATTTGATGAGAGTGTGTGGTGGCATTAATTACCGAGGGGGTAATCACCACCATAGCCGTATTGATGAGAATCATCGGGTATATTCGCAATCAATATGGGACAGCCCCCCATCGCCTATGTCATGGAGACATCGTGTGGCCTAGTTTTGGTTAACTATGATATGCTCCTAATATTGCAATACCCACAGGGTCATTGGGATTTTGTGAAAGGACATGTTGAACAAGACGATGAATCGTTTGAGATAACTGCGTTGAGGGAATTAGCGGAAGAAACGGGGATTGATTCGGCAACACTTGTTCCGAATTTCCAGACCCGTACTCAATATCAATTCTCTCACAAAGGAGAGGTTATTGACAAACAAGTACACTGGTTTCTTGCAGAGACCGATGAAATGGTGGTCAAATTGTCAAGCGAGCATGTTGGTTTTCTTTGGCTTTCATGGGACGACGCTATGGAACAATTAACTTTTGAAAATTCAAAACGTGTTCTTTCCGCTGCCAAAGAACACTATGAAAACCGCTGAAATTAGTTGGGCGGAATTTGAACCCTTTAGTTGGGTGGATTTGAACGGTTTAGTTGGGGGTGTTTGAACCGTTTAATTGGGCGGAATTTGAACCCTTGAATTATTGGTTACGCTTGCCGAGTGGCTCCCATAATTCCTCATCTTCACCCAAACGAGCAGCAATAATACGGCACATCACAAAAAGCCAATCAGATAACCTATTGAGATAAGTTAGGCTAACAATCCTCACTGAATCAGCGCCATCATTATCCCTCAATATTGCTAATCGGCGCTCACAGCGCCGTGTAACAGCTCGAGCAAGATGGAGATTTGCTACGACCGGATTCCCACTAGGTAAAATGAATGAAGAAAGAGGTTCAACCTCTTCTAACCATTCATCCATTTCACTGACTAATCGTTCACACGATTCATCAGAAAGAACTTGCATCCCTTCTGGAATAGAATCCGGTGTGGTTGAGCATTCTGCTCCGAGGTCAAATAATTCTTGTTGTAAATGTGCAAGTGTTTTTTCAAATTGTCTTTGAGCAGTCAATACAGTTGTTCTTGGCCCACCATCCAGGGTGGTCATAGGCATCCTTTTCAATTCCATCCTAACAACACCAATGAGGCAATTTAACTCGTCAATACTGCCTACCACTTCAAGCCGGTCATCGCCCTTTGAAACCGTTTCACCATTCAGGTGTACAGTTGTACCTCTGTCACCTATGCCGGTGTGGACCTTGGTGATTCGAACCATTACAACCCTCAAGATGACGGGGTTTGACTCATGTTATCAATCCTGAGGTTGTTGAAATTAATTCATCTGGGGCTGGATTTTCGCCTTAGAATGAAATTTTTGAAAGACTAATGTTCCAACGATAAGCCAGACACCTAATTCTATAGTTACGAGAAGCCAAGACCATGGTCCAAGAGCCCCTAACAATGCTTCTACATCATAGGGGACTCCATGAGTACCGATGAAGGCTGCTTGGGAAAGGACATTGGCGCTAAACCAAACCATAACGGCTCCCCAACCAATCATTGCGGTATTCGTATTTTTTCCGACTATCAACTTATTACCGTAAGTAAATTGGTTTTCATATGTTATAAAACTGCTCTGTATTTGTAACGGGATAACCCACTTTACATCTAAATATAAGAAATCTCACTCTTCACTTTTTGTGCCTTTGAGACGGGAAAGAGATGCCTCCAAAACGTCAATCCAAGCCGAATCCATGGATTCTTCGCCACCCAAGCGTTGTAATCGCTCATGGTGTTCTGCGGCCTGTTCATTATTTCCAAGATGGTCATGGATTTTTGTTAACGCTAGATGACTCATCGCGTTAATGTATTCCTCCTCAAAATCCCACGCTCGCTCAAAGTAGCCGATGGCACCTCTTGTACCGGATAGTAATCCCCGGTCTACTTGGCGTAAGCCAGCGGATGACCACATTCTCGCGGTAGTTCCCACAATCATTCCTTTGAAGAAAAGATATACTTCAAGCAGGATTAATATTGACAAGGTGATGAATGCAGTACCCTGTTCAGCATTGGAAGAGAGTGCCCAATCTTCAGCAAACAGAGCACCAGTGCCAGCGCATAGAAGCACGCCCGCAAGCGGGCCAACAATCACATCTCGATTTGTTATTGCAATATGCCATGCACCAATCAGCATCTGGATGCCACCAACGATAGTAACGATAGTAGCAGCCACTCTCGCTTCATCAAATTGGCGAGGCGAAGCCGCAGATACCCAAAGCAGTCCAGCAATTGAAAGTAGGATTAGTCCATGTTTTCTTGAGATTTCAGGAAATGGCTGGTCGCGGCTGAAATAGACTAGAATCCCACCGATAAACGCTAGCAGCAGCACCCACACAACATTCTCCACGGGTACTGCCGGTAATATCTCGGTGATGAACCCAATGGTCCATTATGTTAGTTTGAAGGGCGCCAACCTGGTTGCCAAAAAG
>CAUZFJ010000204.1:0-3055 GCA_963579105.1 Candidatus Thalassarchaeaceae archaeon | reverse complement strand
TACAACCGTGCAAAGTTGCGTGGTGCAAGGCTCCTACATGGGTAGGGATACAGATTCAGGCCCTGAAACAGTGATTGAGTTGTGGTGTCGTGCGCGCGAGGGACACTCAATTCTCCTATTGGTCACAGGTGTTCGGCCATGGTTGGAAATTTCAGTTCCCGGCAGTCCGAAAACCCCATCAAACCTTGACGATTTACTAGACCAGGTTAGGGCAACAAAAGGTGTCACAAAAATACACGAGCCAGTTGACAAATGGTCAGAGCGAGGTGTGAAGCCACATTGGCGGGTTGAAGTCTCTCAGCCATGGGCTGTTTCAACTGGTCCAAAAGTAAGGGAACAATTAGAACGAGATTGGACCGTGACAAGTGCTGATATTCCGTTCATTAATCGGTTATTTATGGACAATGATATCGGACCACATATTTCTACCGAAGCCGAAGTATTGTGGGCCAGTCAAAATGTTCCTGAAGCACTGCTCGGCGAATTACCCGAATCAGATAAAGGCGAATCTGCAAGACTTCAGGCTGCAGATAAAATCCGCGACATAGGTGGTTCAGGACTCTATCCAGTTGACTTGATAGCGACTTGTGATTTTACGAAAGTCGTACGTTGTGAACCATTTCCCACACCTTTGGTTTTGATGTCTTTTGACCTTGAGACATCAATTGTTGAAGAGACTATTTTGTGTGCTGCAGCAGTTATTCAACAAGGCGATGGTGAGCGTGTAATTCGCGAATTTCAAGGTGCTGAAAAAGAAATTCTCGCCGGCCTTAGTCAGTTGGTCAGAGAATTTGACCCTGACATTATTACCGGCTACAACATAGATAATTTTGACTTGCCACGTTTGCACACTCGCATGAAGTCCCTTGCCAATAAGAAAGATTTCTCAAGTGGCGCAGATTTGTTCGGCTGGGGCCGAGTGCCAATAATTGAGAGCGAAGCAAAGCGCTTGATTCCCGGCCGTGATTCTAACCGCAGAACTTGGCGAATTCATGGCCGCTGTGTCCTAGATGCGTGGTGGCAAGCAAGAACTGTGTTACGGCCAAAGCGTGAGACTCTCAAATATGTCTGCAGGTTGCTTTGGCCTGAAAATGAAGACCTGCAAAAGATGGATGTTGATGCATCACAAATGGATAAAGAATGGGCTGAAAGGCCAGATGTTGTAATGGAATATTGTGTTCAAGATACCATCCTACCTTTGGAAATTTTGTGGAGAATATCTGCCGTTAAGAGAAAAGAAGCATTAGCATCCGTAGCAGGTGTGCCGCTAGAAGTAGCCATTTCAGGCACTACCTCTCAATGGATTGACAGTTTGGTAATTCGCCTCGCCGACCGCGAAAACATCGCCGTCCCCCGAACCAACAGAGGCGGGCGAGGCGAGCAAATAGCTGGCGGCTATGTACACGAAGTAGAAGCAGGAGTATCTCGCTGGATTGCTGTGCTTGATTTCAAATCGATGTATCCATCTATCATGATTTCAAACAATATCTGTTATACTACAAGAATTGACAAAAGCACTCGTCCAGATGAGGTTCCCGAATCTGGATACCATGAATCACCTCTTGGTGCAAAATTCTTACCTGCTGAAACTCGTCGTGGAATAATTCCTCGCCTCCTTGAAGATTTGATGAACTTGAGGACCGAACACAAATCATCCCTCAAAACAGCCCAAGAGTCGGGCGACAAAGTAGCCGAGCAATTCCACGATAAAATGCAATACGCAGTAAAAATTCTAATGAATTCTTTTTACGGGGTTTTCGCATCTAAATTCTACCGCTTCACCCACGAGGATTTGGGCTCATCAATCACCGCGTGGGCAAGATCCAACATCAAGAGCATCATCAATCAACTTGATGATGAAGGCCACCATGTTGTCTACAGTGATACTGACAGTGTGTTTGTTGAAGCACCAGTCAAGGAAGATGCACCTTTGAAGGAACCAGCAGAAGGGGAAGACCGCAAAGCGTGGGATGAAGCATCAAATGACCTTGTCAAATTTGGAGATGAATTAGCAGACCGATTCACCAAAGAGGGAGCCGAACTAGAGTTTGAGACTGCTCTCTCTTCATTTTTCAGTCATGGGGCGAAAAAGCGTTATGTGGGTCAGGTAATATGGCCCGAACCCAAACTCCTCATACGTGGGTATGAAGTTAGGAGAACCGATTCATTCACCCTACTTACAGATGCAATGACCGAACTTTTTGAGATGATTCTTGACGGGGAATCTGATGCAGCCGTCAACATGTGTATGTCCTTGATTAACAAAGTGAAAGGCGGTAATGTCGCTCCACGGGATTTGGTGATTAGTAAATCATGCAAAGGTAAAGTTGGAGCAGGTGGGCAAATAGACTTCACCATCGCATACGTAAATCCAGATAGAATGGTACAGGTAAGAGCCGCTAAACAGAGGATTGAGGCAGGACTCAATTTTACACCAGGGATGAAAGTTGGCTGGTTGGTGACTGATTTTAGCAAAAGCCCGATGCAAGTTGCAGCATGGTTAGAAGATGAAACCGGGGTTGAACAGACTGAATATGACCCAGACTTCTATGTCAAACGCTTGGCTACCGCCCTTGGCCGAATTACCGAAGCATTTGGTTGGAGCGGTGACGATTTAATCAAAGGCAACCGCCAAGCGACTCTTTTCAGTTTCTGATACCCTGCTCTCAAGCATCATATCTGGGTGGCGAAATGTGCTAATAGAAAGCGAATGTAACCTATACGCATTACCGAATGGTTGATGACAGGCCGCCACTCGGTATAGTATGATGAAGAGACACAACGTTAGTTCAATGCTTCTCATTTTGACATTGCTTGCAGCAGCAATCTTTCCGGGTTGTTTAGAATCATTCAATTCTAATTCAGCACCATCTGCTTCCTTTTCTTTAGAAGAAAGTGGCACCTTGAAGGCAGGGATGTTGCTTCATTTTGATGCGACGGCATCTTCAGACCCTGATAGTGACGATTTGACATATTCGTGGAATTTTGGTGATACGAATACGGCCACAGGTGATACAACATCTCACACCTATAGTTCAGAAGGAGATTATATTAT
>CAUZFJ010000203.1:0-3085 GCA_963579105.1 Candidatus Thalassarchaeaceae archaeon | reverse complement strand
AACTTGGTCAAGCAATTGTTGTTCAGTTGAATTATTGTGATTGGCTTGGTTTGAGAGCATTCTCTCTAGAGTTGCAAGTGTTTCTTCCCAGCGGTCATGGCCAGCATTGGTTTGACTTTCCAGTTTGGATAGCATTCTTTGTTGGGCCCGAATTAGTTGTTGTGCCTCCTCCATAGATTTTTTCTGAACTTTTAGCGCTTTGCGTTGACTGCCAATCAACTTCCTTGCTTCTGGCGCACCTACTGAATCCCTTCTTTCCAATTCCATCAGAGCAGTGCGTAATTGTTCATCGCGGCTGTGGACCATAACTTGCAATTGGTCGCACTGATTGACAAAAGCCATTAGTTGCTTTTCTCCATAATTAATCTTAATTGCTTGTTCTGATGCAATTTTTGATAAGCGTCTGCGCTGTTGAGAATTGTGAGGAACATCGTACAATATTGCTGCTACAATCCCGCCCACAGCAGCAAATTCAGCATTGGCAGGAATACTGTTGAATAACCATATACCCAATAGCGTCCCACCAAGTATTGCTCTTAAGCGAAGCATTCTGACACTAGTTCTTTGCCCGCGTAGTAATTTACAGTTTCCGGTGTTAGGGTGGTGCTGAAAGGCTAGTTTATCGTGAATTGATCTTCATCAACCTCTGTAATTTCACCTTGGGCGAGTAACCACTCAAGTGCTTCAATGACTTCATCAGGATTTATTCCTAGAGAATCTAAGGAATCTCCTAATTTATCTAAACTGATTGGTAAGGATTCTGAAGCAGCTAATTCATCCATCTCTAACAAGATATGTTGAGCAACAATTGCTAGTAGTGGGTCATCACCAATTTCACCTGGTAAATAGTCTAGGAGAATCGCTGCGGGGTGTTCTTCTTCAATAGGTTCAGGATATCCCTCTTCTAATGCTTCATTCTCACCTTTTTGTTCATGAGGGAATATATCGAAGAGGTTTCGTTGGTGTGGGTCATTCCACTTTATTTCATCGACTTGATTCCGTCTTCTCCTCATTCTCTCAGCCAATGTGTTGACTCTGCTCAATCTCTGTTCAAGTCGCATTTTTTCTTTTCCAAGATTAGCCTGTACTAACTTTAATTCCTCAGCGGCTCGTTTTGCTAACCATTCCTCAATATTCCAATGCGGATCTAATCTCAGCATCACTTCCCAAAGTTCACGAAGTTCCACTGGAAGTGTACCTGCGTCAATCTTTGTACTCTCATCGGGTTCAGACGGCCCTCGGGTTGTCACGACAAGGTTGCCCATCGTGACGGTTGATGAAGTATGCCCTTGTTGAAGGGGTAAAAGTGGCAATGGTTGCGTTCATGTAGGTTAAGCCGGTGGCTTCCACGATGTCGGCCTACAGCCTCACTATTCTGCCCGGGGACGGGACTGGTCCCGAGGTCATTAAAGAGGCTGAAAAACTGCTAAATTGTATCGAAAACCATACTGAATTGGTTTTTGATAGGACAGTTATTCCATGTGGGGGCCAATATTGGTTAAAGACCGGTGAAGAATGGCCCGCAGGTTCATTCGAACACTGCCGGGATAACTCAGACGCAATCCTACTTGGGGCCATAGGATGGCCAGGAGCAAACCTACCGAATGGTGACCTTGCGGGCGGTCAAGTCATTCTCGGTTTGCGAAGTGGTTTGAACTTGTACGCAAACGTTCGGCCAATCAAATTGTACACCGGCGTCAAACATAAAATCCACGACAATTTCACTCAAGTTTGGTCTCCCGACAAGGTTGATTTGTTAGTCCTGCGTGAAAACACAGAAGGCCTCTATCATAGCCTATTACGCCGTTCTGCTCTTCGTGCACAGGGAATAGAACCAGAAGAAGTAGAAGAAATGGAGTTCGGGGGCATCGAAGGAGAGGTCGCCTGGGATGCTCGACCGATTTCAGTAAACGGTTCAAAAAAACTAATCCGCCTTGGCTTTGAATACGCCAAGCGAAGGAATGGCTCACCAAGCACCGGAGAATCAGGCGTCACATGTGTTGACAAGAGTAATGTCACTCGCGGTTGTCAACTTTTCAGGCGTGTATTCAATGAAGTAGGGGAAGAATACCCTGACATCGGCAAAGACACTGCCTACATTGATGCCTTTACTATGTGGATGGTGCGCAATCCAGAATGGTTTGATGTTGTAGTCACAAGCAACATGTTTGGCGACATTGTTACTGACTTAGGTAGTGTTCTTCAAGGCGGAATGGGGATGGCAGCAAGTGCGAATATTGGTGACAACCATGGTCTATTTGAGCCGGTACATGGTTCATCTCCCAAGTATGCCGGAAAGAGCAAGGTCAATCCGATTGCAACAATTAATTCAGTTCAAATGATGATTGAATGGCTTGGGATGCGCCATGATGATAACGAAGCAATCCAAGTTTCTGAATTAATTGAAAGAGCGGTTTCAGACCATCTGCAAGATGGTTCAATTCTGACTTATGATTTAGGGGGCAATGCATCAACCGCTGAAGTTGGTAGTTCTATCGTAGACCGCCTTGCTGAACTATTGCAGTCACAAAAGGCTCACTCTGCTTGATCTTTTCTTTCTTGGTATATTTTCTCAAACTGCTCCCACATTTCAGCTTCAACCTCTTGGCGAATAGTTACCTCAACTTCTTTACGAACTAATTCGTAAAATTCACCGACTAATTCATTCCGCAATTCCTCTTCTAAACCACTGCGAATTTCCTCTCGTTGAGCATCAGAGGAACGCCGAACTTGGGCTTCAATTCTAGCACAAACTTCCAACATCCAATCTTGTTGTGGTTCAGGCATGTCCAAAGCCTTCGCTTGTTGTCTCAGACTTTGTACCGTTTGTGTTCGAACAGGGTCCCCTGCTAGATAATCAAAAGCCCCTGTGATAAATGATACGAGAACATCAACAAAATCACCTTCATCTACATCAGAGCCACATCCAGGGCAATTAGTAATTTGATCGTTCTGTCGGGGGATTTTCTGATGGTCAAGCCGGGTTTTCTGTTGGCTTGGTTTTTGATAATTATCCTCCCCTAACCTAACTGTTCTTGAACGCCTTTTTCCCCCCTTAGTACGACGGCCCCGTTTCTTATTTTTC
>CAUZFJ010000202.1:0-3089 GCA_963579105.1 Candidatus Thalassarchaeaceae archaeon | reverse complement strand
GACCTCAATCTTGTGAAGGTTGGTTCCCACCTCAAACTCTCCGATGATGAATTGATTGCTGCGTATCAGCGCGCTGAAGCACTTCTTTTCCCATCTGCCGGAGAAGGATTTGGATTACCAGTTCTAGAAGCAATGGCTGCAGGTTGTCCGGTCTTAGCCAGCGATTTAGGCGCTCACAACGAAGTTGCAGACCCCTCAATGATCCTTCCTGCTTCAGATAAGGCGGAGTGGGTGAAAGCGATTACAGAACTGCACTCAGCATGGGTTGAACGAGATGGTGAGCCTGCAGGTGCAGACCAAATAGCATTGGAGAGAGTAGCCAAATTTCAAATCAAGGATTGGGGCAAAAAAATGGCTGCTGCATGGGATTCAATGATTGGTGAATGAATTGGATTGGGAAAAAATAGTCAAGTCTCAAATTCTTTGGGTGATAATTGGATTCACAGTTGGACTTTCGGTTATTTGGTGGCCGATGTTGAATGGCAGTAGCCTCTTCGGTGCCCTGTTTGTCTACATTGTTGCCAGCATCCAGTACGCAATGGCGGCTCGTGGATTCGTAGGATGGGTTGCTTTTCTAGCAATCATTTTAGTTGGAATGGCAGCAATTACTGGGCGTAATTTACGTTCAGAGCCAGCAGAGCAGGCGTACAAATTATTCACATCATTTGTTATTGGTTGGGGGTTTTCACGAGCCATAATTTACTTCTTGTTAGACTCAGCATTTTTCCGTGGATCAATCGCTATTCTTCCCTTCATGTTTGGCGCTGTTTTACTAGCAGGTGTTGCGGGCAATTTGACAATAAACGCATCCAAATTGAAAGGTGAAATCACACCAACTACTGTTATCCGAAAAATCCCAATTCTTACGGTATTGTTGGTTTCATTAGTTCTGACTCTACCAAATCTTGTTGCAGTTGCAGGTCTTCTCCCAACTCCACCCGAAAGGCCAACTGAGGGTTATGGTAGTGCGGATTCCCCTTACGAGGTTCAGGAGTTTTCCCTGACCCCTGAATACCCCAAAAACATGACCGGCTGGTGGGACGATTGGGCGCAAGAACAAGAGTGGAAAGTCTACGTCTTTGTGCCGGTTGGATTAGAATCTGAATCAGCCGGAGTGGCGGTTTATTTACACGGATATCAAGGTGAAAAAATCGAATATTATCGAGATACAATGGTGTCACTCGCGGGCATCGGTTTGATAGCGATATTCCCTCAATATGTGTCGGATATGGATTTGTCATCAATTCCATCAGACTTTGAATTGAACTATACATTGGGCGGGTCTGACCACCCGCAGCATTTGCCAAGATACACGATGGCGCTTTACGGTGTTGAGGCTGGGCTTGATTTCATTGCTGCCGATGGGGGGGTAAATCAGGTGTTGGGTGAGACAAAACTTGACACAAATCACATGTGGATAGGTGGGCACAGTATGGGCGCTGGTACCACGTTTTACGTGATGAGTGAGTTGCTTGGCCGGGGTTTTGGCAGCGATTCCTTGGTAGTTGATTTGGAGGCGCCTTGGATTCATGCTACGCAGGTAGATTTGATGGGTAATATGTCGCAGTTACCCGACCATACTCTAATTCACGTGGTTGAGTATGAGGATGATTTTGTTGTTGAAAAGTGCATTGGACGTTGGCAGCACGCCCGATTAACAGCTCGCGACCAAAGCCCACCATTGCCGTCAAATCAGGTACTTTTCTTACAAGTTCCATCAGATTTCAACGGTTTTCCTAGACTGATGGCTTCCCATTATTTACCATCAGGATTTGTTAGAGATTCTTTGGCTGACCATTCCTATTATCCTCGCCTTGAAGCACAATCGGATTTCGTTGCTTCCTCAGCATTTGGTGATATGGTATCTGCTGATACGGCAAAATCATGGTTCATGACTGAAGGCGAAATGACAGACCTTGGAAGTTGGTCAGATGGGGTCGCCGTGAAACCAATGACTATTGTTTCATCACCGCTTGAATTAACAGACGAAAATTTTGATGCTTGTCCAGTGCCTTAGAAAATCGTAGTAGATTTTAGATAAAATCTATGCGTTTGGCAACTTGTAATTTTGCGGTGGTGCGATCCCCAAATCATCTGGGATTTGCCGAGTTGCAATTGGTAGAGTAACTGGAATAATTTCCTTGCCAATTAAGGCAACTCTACTCTCTCTCCTGTCTGAAAGAACTTCTCGCCCAACTAGGGGTGCAAGAGTGTTTGAGAACTCCATGATATCATCGTGAGAAGGCATATTTTCTATTGTGTGGTTATTCTGTGAATGGCCTACATGGACGTAACCTTTCGCTTCAATCCAATCAGGGTCTGCAATGTTATCCAATCTTGCGTAATCGTTGTGATGACCAAGACTTTCACCCTTGATGAGTGTGTGGCGACAGACGGTCCGAGTGTCCAAAGAGGGTAGCAGTGCGAGGGTTTCCTCAAGTTTTTCCCAGGCATTATCGTTGAACTTTGGTTTGCAGAGTTTGTTGAAAAGTTGCTTGTTGGGTGCATCTACACTGATGTAAAGTTGGGTTGGCAGGGTGTCAAGGGATTCGATGACTTTGGGCAGACTTCCGTTGGTTACGAGGAAAGTAGAGACGCCGTGGTCATGACAGATTTCTAGAAACTCAGAGAGCCGAGAATAAAGTGTCGGTTCTCCATTTAGGGAGATTGCCACATGTTTCGGATTCTGTGCTGCTTCCCACTTTTCGTGAGGCACATCCTTGTGTCCCTTGAATCCAGTCAACAGTCTTCGGTGACCTCGAACACTTTCATAGAAAAGGTGCTCTGGGTCGTCATCAATTTTATGCAGAGTTTCCGAGTGAGGTTCTCTCCAGCAGTAAGTGCAGGCAAGATTGCAGGTGTCAACGTTTGGCGCCATCTGCATGCAGCCTGAAGATTGGATTCCATAGAATGTCCCCTTGTAGCAGTGGCGATCATTCTTGAGGTCTTCTTTAGTCCAGTGGCATACTTTGACACCACCATGTTCCCCAACTAGTTGGTAAGATTGTTTAGCAAGAGTGACAGCAATTTTAGGTTCGATTTTACTCTCGGTGGTATACATCGTTATTGGGGTACCCTTTGCAGTCATC
>CAUZFJ010000201.1:0-3090 GCA_963579105.1 Candidatus Thalassarchaeaceae archaeon | reverse complement strand
TTCACCCGGGAAAATGGGTGCAGAAAATCTAGCCAAATACCAAGCGGCTGGGGTGAAATATATGTTCCAGGGCGGAGAAAAACACGCTCTTACTGGCCGCTCATACACTAGTTCAGCCAACCACGCTGAGAATCTGAATGTTGAGGGCACACGGGTAGTTTCGTGCAACACAACTGGCCTTTCAAGAACATTAGTTCCTTTGTATGAGCACTGTGGTTCACTCAAAGTTGAGTGCACCATGATTCGTAGGGCTGCCGACCCTGGTGATTCAGGCAAAGGGCCAATTAATGCAATTAAACCGGTACTCAAAGTGCCAAGTCACCACGGTCCAGATGTGATGACTGTAAAGCCAGAAATTGAAATTAATTCGCTAGCAGTTGCAGTACCGACAACTATCATGCACACGCACGCGATAATCGCTGATTTACCATCAGGTCACGGCCTTACGACTGAAAGTATTCTTGACATGTGGAGAGAGACCCCAAGGGTGATTGTTATGCATGGTGCAGAAAACAGAATTACCACTACAGCAGAAGTGATGGAAATGGCCCGAGATATTGGCCGTAAGTGGGGCGATTTACACGAGATTTTCGTATGGGAAGATGGGGTGTCTTTACAAGGAGACCGGCTGTATTATTTCCAAGCAATTCATCAAGAAAGTGACGTTATTCCCGAAAATGTTGACTGCATCAGAGCACTTATGGGGACTGAGGGTGATTGGCAAGCAAGTGTTGCAAAAACCGATGCAGCGATTGATGCTTACTACAACTTGTAATCAATTCAATCTACTTGCTACTTTGACTGTAGGTGTGATTTAAGGCAAAATTTTCAGATAAATTAAAGCGAGCATGAGACGCTCTTAGAGCGTCAACCATCAAAAGGGGTGCATTGAGTCGCCAAGTCAATGCGTCGAGCGTCAGCACCGTTTCTCCTAGTCTTTCTGATGCTCACTATGTCCTTAGGAAGTCTTTCGAGTGATGGG
This sequence comes from Candidatus Thalassarchaeaceae archaeon, assembly GCA_963579105.1. Classification (GTDB taxonomy): domain Archaea; phylum Thermoplasmatota; class Poseidoniia; order Poseidoniales; family Thalassarchaeaceae; genus MGIIb-Q1. The sequence goes on along the minus strand of CAUZFJ010000201.1, from coordinate 2,108 downwards.
GTGGGAAATCCCGAAACCCCTATCTCACAACTTAGTCAATCAACCCCGCAATGGACAGCCGAACAGGCCGCTCTTCAATGGGCAAGTACCTCTCCAAATGATGGGCCACTTGTGCCTCTAACTGAGTCATCTCATCAAATCCACACTATTTTAGGTTCTTTTGACCCAACTAGTGAACTGCCGCCACTACCACCAGAATCCTATCGTGACCACTTTGATATTGACAACACTAGGTTTGCTATCATACAACTAGTTGAACACGATTACACCGTTTTTGAAGAACTGTTAACTCGTCTGGGTTTGGTTGATTTGGATTACATTCCAGATGACAGTTATTTGGTACGCTTGCCTGCAGACTCTACTGCTGCATTGTCGGCAATAGAAGAATTGTCTAATCACCCTTCAATTCGTGCGGTTATTGTTCAACACCCGGGATGGAGAATGCATCCCGATTTAATGCAAATTTCTTTGGATGCTTTATCTGGTGTTTCAGGCCCTGCTATTGATGTTGATGTGACTCCTGCTGGTGACCTTTCAGTTGAACAGATTGGTGGATTAAAGGAACACCTATCTTCAACTGGTGCCGAAGAAGTTCGTTGCGATGCTTGGTTATGTCAAGTGAAGAGTATTGACCCCTCTTGGATGATAGTCCTTGCTAATGATGGTAGAATCCTATTTACAGAACCAAGTAGTAATCTTGTTCTTGCAAACGATTATGCGCGGAATATTGCTAGAATTGATGAGGTTGTGAATAATCACAATAGTGGTTTGGATGGTACTGGGGAAGTTGCAGCAATATCTGATTCCGGGCTTGATTCAGACCATGGAGATTTCACTGGTAGATTGTTAACTATTTACAATAATTTTGGGCCGGATAATTCCGGTGCCGACACAAATACAGGTCATGGGACTCATGTGGCTGGCATCATGCTTGGCGATGGGTCAGGCGACTCAACATACCAAGGAATGGCTCCCGCTACCACATTCCAATTTTACCAATTGGAACACGACCAATCCGGACAACTCGCTCGGTGGGGCTCGTTATACGATATGTTCCGGCACTCTCGCCAGCAGTCCGCTGGGGTTCACAGCAATTCTTGGGGGGCTGAGAACATGGGTGGCCAATATACCTCTGATAGCCGGTCCGCAGACGCATTCATGGATGATTACGGTGATTATACCGTTCTATTTGCTGCAGGTAATGATGGAGCATCGGGTCAAACCACTGTGTCACCGCCATCAACTGCCAAGAATGTCTTGACAGTGGGTGCATCCACAACCGGCCGCCCATTCACTGCATCGGTCGGCCAAGTTGCATCATTCTCCAGCCAAGGCACTACTCTTGATGGGCGAATCAAGCCAGATATTGTAGCACCTGGCGTGCAAATTTGTTCGGCTAGGGCCGAAGAGGCTCAGTATCCAGCGGGTCCGTCTTGTTCTAACGCAAGACATGGAAATAACGACCCGATGTACATGAAGGCTGATGGAACATCTGCAGCAACCCCGGTTGCTGCTGGCGCCACAGTTCTTGTACGCCAATTCCTCCGCGATCACATGAATATAAACCAACCTAGAAGCGATCTGATTAGAGCGATTCTGATTAATGGTGCTAAGGATTTAGGTTCCGCTGATATTCCAAATTCTGATGAAGGATGGGGTCAACTCGATTTACAACGCAGTATCTACCCAACTAGTGGCATTTTGGCATTGAATACTTTCTTAGACTATAACCAATCTCTTAGCCCTGGATATTCTTACCTGTACACATATGGGATAGATGGAGGTTACGGATTCTCTGTGACCTTAGTGTGGAACGACCGCGAAGGTTCTTCATCGGCTAGCCAATCTTCTCCTCGATTGGTCAACAACCTCAATCTACTGGTTACCGCACCAGATGGTACGACTTACAAAGGCAATATCTTTTCAAACGGATTCTCAACATCTGGAGGTACTTATGATACTCTAAACAACGTGGAGAGGGTAAAGGTTGGAAGCACACAATCAGGAAACTGGACCATCCAAGTCTCAAACGCCGGGGGTAATTCACAAGACTATGCTATCGTAATTACCGCGATGGGTAATGCGAATCCGGTCAGTGACTTGGCTAC
>CAUZFJ010000200.1:0-3094 GCA_963579105.1 Candidatus Thalassarchaeaceae archaeon | reverse complement strand
GCTCTTCATCTGCGGATTCTTCTTCATCTGCTTCATTTTCTTCCGGTTCATCTTCCTCATCGGAACTTGCATCCGATTCTTCTTCTGAATCCGTTTGAGTTTCTTCCGATTCATCTGCTGAATCGGTTGGCTCCTCTTCCGAATCATCTTCCTCAGTAGAATCCTGGCCATCAAGCATTAATGCGGTGCTTAATTCAGTCAGAGAAATCTTTGAATCATTATCTAAATCTAATTGGTGTATGAAGCGTTCAATTTCGGTTTTGGGTAGAACAGCAATATCCGCTTTAATTAATCCCTCTTTGATCTCAAATCCAGACAGAACACCATCATCGTTGTGATCCCATTTTCCGAATACGTCTTCTACAGATAATCCATCTGAATTCATCCAATCACTAACAGATTGAAGCAAATCATCTAGCACAAATGCGATGGAACAATTTGGGCAAGATTTCGAATCTAAAGATACTATTGTTTTACAAGAACCACATTCGCCCATGTTAACTTCTTTTACGCCAGAAAAAGACACGTCACACTTGGGACAACTTTCCGAATCTGCCGGAATTTCTTCTTGACATGCACCACATTGAGCGGTTTCAATATACTCTGTTGATTCACCTTCTTCACTTGGCATTGCTCTCGCCTTCAAACTTTCCAAACTCCTTGACGATATAATGGTTCATGAGATATTCTTGAAAAATTCTCTATCAGTCCATATTTTGATGGATACGCCGAAGGCGTCAATAACAGGTAGTGCGGGGTGTCCTATTGAGGAAGATGTCAGTCGCATGGCCACCTGGTTCATCGCGGGTATATGGTATCCAACTGGATGACCCTAGAGAGGGTTATGTATGGTTACAACAGATGATTAATTCAAGTCGTACGGTATTGGTTTTATCTCGCCTCGCACCAACAAGGTTATCTCGATGGATTAATTTAAAATCCATTAGATTTCATTGGATTACAAGCCGCCAAGACAAATATGCACTAGATCCGGCCTTAGAGAAAATTAATCATTTCCTAAATTCAACTATTTCATCCGAAAGTGGCATCATTTGGCTCGATGCAGTTGAATATTTAGCAGATTTACATGGTTTTGATTCATTAATCCATTTTGTCCAATCGATTGCAGACGAATTAGTGGATACAGATTGGACATTGGTTCTACCATATTCACCTCTAGCATTTGAATCTACAGAAGTTGCCAAGATTAGGCGTGAAGCACCAAATTTTGCAATCATTGAGCAAACTATCACTGAAGAAAGCGTAGTTCCTATTTCTTCTCCAGAGAATAACGAAGACTCACCAAAGGGGGTTGAACAAGCGACTGGAAAAGGTGACATCGAAGAACAATTAGATGACAGCATCGCAATCGAAGTTGAGCCTGGATTTGTAGTTCTAAGCAGAATCCCTGAAAAAAGCCTGTCAAGAGCCATCCTCCAACGTCGTTTGGAGCAATGGAAACGCATGGGTTTTGATGTTAGTGAGTTAGAACCAGTAATTCTTGTTGACGATAGGGCATTAAGATATCAACGATACTTTGCTTTCGAAGAAAAGGTTCGAAGGGCTACGGAATGTGACAGGAGAATTAGAGAATTGGAACAATTAGGATTCACTACATCAGCAACTAAACTTCATTTTCGAATTATGCAATTAACAGGGTTAGATGACGTTGAAAATGAGATTGAAAAATTACTGGTAGAAGCCAGATAATTCTCAATTAATTGTGCCGATTTCATCTTCTACAGCCTTTAGCATAGAACCAGATTGCAGAATATTAACCATCGTTTCATGGTCAGGGAATAAGGCCCTGTCATCATCCAAATGATCTATTTGTTGTCGAATTAATTTATGAGCAATTGCAGTGCCTTTTCCAGGTTTAGCATCTCTGATATCAATTGCTTGGGAGGATGCAATCATTTCAATGGCTAGCACACCAAAACAATTCTCCATAATTTGTCTAGTCTTTTGAGTTGTTGTCATCCCCATACTGACGAAGTCCTCTTGGTCAGCAGCCGCTGGAATACTCTGATTCGCGGCAGGGTGGGAGAGAATCCGAGTTTCAGCCACAAGTGCGCAAGCAGTATACTGTGCTACCATCAAACCTGAGTGCAATCCGGGTTTTTCGGTTAGGAACGGTGGTAAACCCCCAGATAGAGCAGGGTTTGTTAAACGATTTAATCTCCTTTCAGAAAGAACCGCACCTATCGAAAGCCCTATTCCTACCATTTCCATAGGTAGAGCAACTGGCGTCCCTTGGAAATTTGCTCCAGTGATAACTCTCTCCTCGTCTACGAGGAATACGGGGTTATCCCCTACGCCATTCAATTCAATTTCAACTTGGCTTATAGCAAATTTTATTGCATCTTTTAATGAGCCGATAACTTGAGGTGTGGATCTTAAGGAATATGCATCTTGGACTTTTTTGCCTTCTGCAGCAAGAATCTGAGAATCTGCAGTTAACCTAAGTAAATTGTCTGCTGTTTGGATTGAACCTTCAAAGCCACGTAATTCGTGAAGTTTATTGTCATAAGGTGTCATATTGACATTCAAAGCTTCAAGAGTCATTGCCGCAGAAATATCGTGGTATTTCAGCCATCTTATCGCATCACATAATGTCAATGCAGCCATAGCGGTTAACATATTACTGCCGTTGATTATTGCTAATCCATCGCGTGCTTCTAGGGTTAAAGGTTCTAGGCCCGCTGATGCCAAAGCCTCGCTAGATGGCATTCTCTCACCCTGATAGAAGGCGTCTCCCTCTCCCATCATAGTCATTGCAATTTGTGACATTGGTGAAAGGTCACCACACGCTCCGACACTTCCTTTGCTTGCCACTACAGGTGTTACACCTTGATTGAGCATTTCAATTAGTAATTGGGTTAGTTCAGCCCGACCGCCCGAATTACCATGGCAATGGACGTTTATTCGCCCAAGCATTGCTCCACGCACTACATCAATTGGCATAGGTTCTCCAATTCCAGCAGCATGAGAATATACTAAGAATTTTTGAAAAGATTTGAGGTCGTCAGGGGATAATACAACCTCACTAAATTCACCTATACCTGTAGTAACGCCATACATGACTTCATGTGCA
>CAUZFJ010000199.1:0-3098 GCA_963579105.1 Candidatus Thalassarchaeaceae archaeon | reverse complement strand
ATGTCAGATTTTTCTGTATTCTTGGCGGGGACGAAAATGGTCAAATTATCGCCCAGCAATTACATGAAGAGATGGTGGATACTTCCGATATTAGAATCGCCGCTCACCTCTCAACGGTTGCAAAAACTAGAATTTACGGTTCGCGGGAAAGTTTGATTGACCGAAATCAATTAATTCTACAGTTTGATGAAGAATCTAGTGAAGAGTATCCTGAAGGAGTTATTGATAAATTGACAAAGGCGGCCTGCAAGGCTCTGCCTGGTTCTTGTGCTGTTGTGCTAAGCGATTATGGTAAAGGTGTAGTCAGTGATGCTGGCGCCGCTGAAGTCATCGCTGCTGCTAAGGCGGCAGAAGTCCCCGTAATCTGTGACCCCAAACTAACTGGCTTACACCGGACTGTTGGTGCTACTGTAGCGATGTTCGAAATACGGGGTTTGGAATTGCTACGAAGGCGTAGTAATCTCCCTGATGCCGAATCAACTGCAGCCTACTTCATTGAAGAACACGATTGGCAAGGCATGTTGGTATTGGGAGGTGAGGATGGTACAACCTTGTATCAGAAAGATGAGGACCCACTTTTCTTGCCATGCTTAATTGAAGTTCCACAACAACTCATTGGATTGCATGATGCCGCTGCAACTGCACTCGCTTGTGCCTTGGGTGCGGGTAGAACTCTTGCTGAAGGTGCAAGATTGGCTAACGCCGCATGTGAATGCGTGTTATCAGCGGAAACCAGCCGTGTTGTACTTGACCGCAAGAAATTAATGACCCGTCTCGATGAATTATCATGGCACTTCCAGATTTCAGACCGCTAAGGTGAATTAAATGAATTCCTCAACATTGAGGTTGCAGCATATAACGAAAAACCAAAACTCGGTGGGCATGATATGAGTTGGTGGATAATGCCGACAACTGCTGATGTGGGAATACGCGCATTTGCGTTAACAAAAGAATCAGCCATTCAAGAGGTTACATTGGGAATGCAATCAATTCTGTTATCCGAAAAAGGTGAGCAAGAACTGCAAGGTCTCGCAAGACATACCGGGGAATGGGCTGTGGAGATGGCCAATAGTTTGGATAATACCATGGTTGCATGGCTTGAAGAAGTACTTTACCAAGGTGAAGTTGAAGGGCGGTGGTTGGTTGACTCGCAGGTTCAGTTAACTGAAGAATCCCTCAATTCTCAAGTTTCATTTGTTAATGCTGATGAGGTCGAAAGAGAGGTTGAAATCAAAGCAGTAACTCGCCATGAACTCATTCTATTTGAAGTTCCATCAGGTATTGAATTTCCTGGCGTTGAGCCAGATATCCCTACTTTCGAAGGTCCCGGATGGGTTGCCCAAGTTATCTTTGATATCTAATGGAGATTGATTTATTAATTGCAAATCCCTCCCATTAATGTGAATTGGAAAGCCGAATTGTTTTTTGTTCTTGCAGTTATCACAGGAGCCCTCTGTATTTACGATTATATGCAATACGAAAAGTTGCTAGTTTTTATTAATACTAATTGTGATTCGGTAATTGAGTTGGTACTCCTTAATGAAGAATGTATAGCGTTGTATGAACAAGCGAATTCTTTAGAAATGGAGTTATTAGGATTAGGTGCATTAACGGTAATTTTCATTATTGCTGGATTTTCTAGTAAGGATGATGGTGGTTCAGCCAAAGCATACAATTTACCAAATTATAATCTATTTGATGAGCCCAAGGCAGATGGATGGCCATGGTGGATAATTATCGTAGGTCCCTTGGTAGCATTATTTGGAATTGCCATCTTATTCATCGTGTTTGCCTTTGTATCCGATGTCCTAATTTAAAAAGTGGGCGCGCCCGAGGTGGACGCTCGTTACCGCTTCCGAAAATGCCTCCGTCTTCTCAACCCCGGTACCCCAAGGCACCCAAGGTTCCGGGTTGGGCTGCTCCATTCCTGGCCTCACCTGATTCCCCGGCTAGAGGTGTTAGCAGATTCCCTCCGGAATCTGTTCTTCCAACCTGAGTCACTTGGGGGCGAGGTATCAACGTCCACGGTTGCTTCGTACACGGCTCGTCTGCGCCGCCCCCGGGCTTCGGATCACCAGTTGCGATTTGTGATATAGGGAACGCCAACTCCCCTCCTAGCCCAGTCAACCGGCGATGGTTAGCCCATTTGAACCTCACGCTAATGTAGTGAGGTGAGTGACACTGTGTTCACTCGGCTTCGTATTTGGATGGGCAACCAGTGATGATCTCATCTGCACTAAGAGTCCATTCTCCGGCATGTTTACTCAAAATTCCTTTGATAGCAACGACTCTTCCCTCTTCAAATGCGGGTGGGATTGCAACTCCAGCCGCATCAATTGTAAGATTATGTGAATTACCGCTAATTAAGAAGGTTCGATTTACTGAATCAAAAGAACCAACAGCAACGGTACCTCGTAAATGTAAATCACCATTATCAAATTGAGAAGGGGAATCCATTACTTCGTCGACACTATACTGAATTGCCGGCTCATTGCCGACCATTACTAGGGCCAATGAAACTACAACGAAAAGACCGATGATGCCTAGACGGGCTCGTCGACTTAGTGCCATAATTCACCCAGTGAGCGCATCCTCAATAAATCTGACCGCTAAGCATGATGTTGGCCAAAGTCACTTTGCTGTAGCAACCAATCACCTTCCATCACTGGTCCTTGGCGGCAAGTTAAACGGTCACCAACCATACATAATCCACAAACAGCAATGGCACAAGGCAGGTACCTTTCCATCGCCGCATAACAAACAATGCCTGCTTCAACAGCCATCGCAAGTACGGGTTTCATCATTGGTTCGGGGCCACAAGTAAGGAGTGTGCAATTTTCAGAGTCGAGCGTTTTGAGAAGTTCTTCAAGAGGTTGTGTTGGATAACCCTGAATTCCCTGTGTTCCGTCGTCGGTGGTAATCGTAAGTGAGTCACTAAGGGCCTCCATTCGCTGTACATAGTGTGCTTCGTAAGCATTTCTAAAACCCATGATAGTGTGTATTTCCAGACGGTTTCCGAGTTTATTCCTCGCCTCTCTAGCCATCATATGCATTGGTGTTGAGCCAATCCCTCCTGAAACTAGAATCAGTGTACTTCC
>CAUZFJ010000198.1:0-3134 GCA_963579105.1 Candidatus Thalassarchaeaceae archaeon | reverse complement strand
TTCAAAATGAATACATGGGGGCCCATTGCTTGAGAATTGCAGAATTTGAGTTCAATTACCGCGCTGGTCCATTCTAACATCCAGCGAATCTATCTCAAGACCAGGCATTGGACTAGCCATCATGGTTGATGCTTCGGCAACCTTTTCTGGGTCATTGAAATGATGAGTTGCGTGAACTATCGCTTGAGCAGTAGTTACAGGGTCTTCTGACTTGAAGATTCCAGAGCCAACAAAAATCCCATCCATACCAGTCTGCATCAACAATGCCGCATCAGCGGGGGTTGCAATTCCTCCAGCAGAAAAAGTGACAACAGGAAGTCGCCCCATTCGCTTGACATCCTCAAGAATCTCCTCAACTCCTGCAATGCATTCGTCAACCGTACCAAACGGTGTGCTAGCCAGTTCAATCGCCAACTCGCTTTCGTATTCCAATTTGAGAAAACCCTCAACAATCTGTTCAACCGCGAAGGAATGGTCTTCTTCATCACATCTTTGAAGCCAGTCTATTTCCTGAGCCACTATCCTTGCGTGTTGCATCGCACAAACCACATTTCCGGTTCCGGCCTCGCCCTTTGTGCGCATCATAGCAGCGCCCTCAAATATACGCCTAACTGCCTCACCTAGGTTGGTGCAACCGCAGACGAAAGGAATGGTGAAATCGTTTTTCGGGATGTGATAAAATGGATCTGCTGGGGTCAAAACCTCCGATTCATCCACCATGTCCACACCAAGCGCTTCCAAAACTCGTGCCTCTTCACTGTGCCCAATTCGAGCCTTGGCCATAACTGGGATTGAAGTTGTCTCAATGATTCCTCTAATAAGGTCGGGGTGGCTCATTCTAGCCACACCACCATCAGCGCGGATGTCAGATGGCACACGTTCTAGTGCCATTACTGAAGTAGCGCCGGCGTCTTCTGCAATCTGTGCTTGTTCTGGCGTTACCACATCCATTATGACGCCGCCTTCCTGCATTTTTGCGAATCCTCGCTTGAGCAGTTCTGTGCCGTGCCGCATTTCTGTCATGTCAATAGCCATGTGAACCAACTATCGCGGGTCGCCTCTCGCTCATCAATGTTAGTCCGTCTCAACGAAAGGGAAAATGACCTTTGACAAGCATTTTTGAATGAGGACAGGGTAAATGTTTGGAAGTTTGAGATATTTACTCTAGTGGGTGATCAACGCCGTCTTCTCCGAGGACCCACTTCAAACATTTGATGACTCCTTGAAGTGCCTTGTAATTTCGCGCTGCTTCTTTCATGCCTTCTTTATCACCATTATCTCGGCATTCCTCAAACCAACCTTGCCACTCAACTCCGCGCTCTTCTGCAGTCTCAAGCATGTCCTCAATTTCATCCCATTGGCGGTCGTAACTACGATGTGGCGCCCCGCTGTCCTTCTGCATCGGAACGCCCCGTTAAATTCGTATATTTGAGTCTGATGCCGAACTGAACTGATACAACCCATTGTAGAGACGCACGCTTTTTGGGCGCTCGCTTTGTTATACTAATCGGTGCGCTACGAAAGTTAATTGAACGTAGCGCTAATTTTGCCTTTTTCTTGTCTTTACTTTACGAAATATGATCCTGGCCAACTGACGTTTGGTCTGCTCAAATAATTCGCTATTGATATTGGAACGCAAACCCTATGGTTGATTCATTCAGATTTCTTGCTGCTACCGCGGTTTCCTCGCCGTGCCAAAGTGGTTTTTCGCCCTTTTCTCCTATGGTTTGACCGGCTACTATCTTCTGCGACACGCCCAGCGGTTCCTCCAAGGGATAGGGCGCCGGAGCCCATCAAATTTGATACCAAATTATCGGCTAATTTCTCATCATCTTGTGGTGTACTTGTGGATTCATCAATTGATTTATTGTGATGAGTTATCCATGAGGCTCTCTCATCTTTAAATCCTTGAAGTTCTTTACGAGCAGTGGTTACTTGAGTCATCAAATCATCAATTTGTTGATGCACAGCATCTGCGTCCTTACGGCATTTAACAAATGAGTCGTGAAGTCTGTCTCCTTCAGACTTTAGGAAATCACGTTCGTCAAATTTTGGTTTTACTTCTTCCCAGATTTTGTCTGCTTCTTTATTGACGGCCACCATTTGTTTGTGTTCTTCATCTGCTTCGGCTTTGAGTTGCTCAATAGAACCTTCAAGGTCGTTAATATCTATCTTTATTCGTAATTCAGTCTGAACTTGAGGTTCCAGTTCTTTGATTTCATTTTTCAATGACTTCAATTTCTTATGAAGACGGTTTTCTGCATCTAATTTTAGAGTCCCATCTCTTTCTAATCTGAATTCAATTTGCTCTACTTCAGAGCTTTTCTCTGAAAGTTGTAAAATCACTGATTTATCCCTATTTGATTTTGTTGATTTGGAACGAGAAAAGAGATTTCGTAATTGTTCTTGAATTGCATCTCTTCGAGTTTGGTGAATTTTCGCCTTAACCCTAACCTCTTTCTGAGATTCTAATATTTCTTTAATTTCATTGCGTAAAGAGCCATATTGCTTCTGAATTGCATCTCTTTTATCGGCATTTGTACGAGCAGATTCGTTGTGAGTGCGTCTTTGGTCTGAAAGTTTTCTCATCTTTACTTCCATCGCTTGAAGCAGTTCTCGAACCCCATCTTGTTCAGGGTCGGACTCTTCCGCCTCTCTTGCCATCGGCATCGCCGACTCATCAATCCCATATCAAGTAGTCTTTGCTTACGAGTTAGTCAGTACGTACCAATATACGGGATTGGAGAGTGTTTGAAAGTTGTATATTTACTCCATTGACTAACCATTTATCCCCATTGTTCAGAATTACTGAACCGACACTGACACCCATGTCTGAAAGGGTCCTTACATCCATCCCATCAACAATAACTAACTCTACTTTTGCTTGGCAATTTACAGGTAAAGAAGAAAGAGGTAACAAGACGCCCTCAATATCGCTCTTAATCGTTCTATTAGCAGAAGGTATTTCTTCACCATCAACTGTGTGACTAGGATATCCAAGCAATCGGTCTATAGCAGATTCTAAATCATCCGTCAAAGCATGTTCTAGGCGACAAGCGACATCTTTTACATCCCCTCTAAAATCCAACATCTGAATCAGAAACACTTCCATTAATGCTTCTCGTCGCTTGACG
>CAUZFJ010000197.1:0-3138 GCA_963579105.1 Candidatus Thalassarchaeaceae archaeon | reverse complement strand
TTCTGCAGGTGTGTCAGGACATTGATCATCATCATTCAGGACTCTATCCCCATCAGTATCATTCTGAGTTTCAGAACAGCCGAATGAATCAACTGAATCCCCTGATGCTGTGTCAGGACACTCGTCATCATCATCCTCTACTCCATCACCATCTGCATCATTCTGAGCAGACACTGGAACTGAAAACAATGCTGCCACAAGTAGAATCGATATCAAAATCTTCAGCGACTTCGCAGATGATGCCATGTTCAGGTGATTGTGGGGTACTACCCATGAGTGTTTCTGATGAACCTTGGCCCAACCGATATGCAATGGAGAAAAAGCAAATCTGGTGGGCCCGTCCGGATTTGAACCGGAGTCTAACGGCCCCCAGCCGTCAAGTATTGGCCAAGCTAACCTACGGGCCCGGTTCTCATTCAGGGTTTACGGAAAACAGTGAATGGCGCGACTTCGTCGATCAATTCTACATGTGAAACGAACATTCTGCGACAGCAGTATCTCTCCACACCAAGTTCATTCAGAACCTCGCTGGCATCTTCGCCATTGTCGGTTCTTAGTTTGTAATCAGCCCAATGTTGGCCGATAACATTTCCACAACTAAAACATCTTACTGGAATTAACATATTTTTCACCTCATCTATACGACTTCTGCCACTTCTTGCGAGCACCACGACCTTGTTGGTGTTTTGGCTCTTTGCGCCTTGGATCATTGACTAACAAACTGCGGTCAAATCGCAAGAATTCATCTCGTAGTTCCTCATCATCTCCGTCACTACCACCATTGTACTTCACCAAGCCACGTGCGATTGCAGTGCGGATTGCGTCAACTTGACCCATCACACCACCACCAATTGTGTTGACATTGATATCGACATTGCCTTTGCCAGATTCTTCACCTATTCGCTTCATTGCTTCAGCGATAACCAAAGGTTCCATTGCCTTACGACGACCAAGTTCTGGTTCAAAAATTTCAATTGGTTTACTGTTAACACGGACTCGGCCTTTACCAGGCTTTACAGTCGCCCGAGCAATTGCAGTCTTGCGCTTGCCGCTAGTTTCTACTGATAACTTCTTTTTTCTTGCCATCAAAAGTCACCTCCGACTCGTCCTACAGGAGCACCCAGATTCTCGGATACCTTGCCTAATCGCACATACCTCTGAGGTAGTGGTCTAGTCAATTTGGCCATATCTCCTCTCTCATGACCTTCGGGTAATTCCCCAGTAACTAGGTGAGCAGGGCATCCGATTACCACGCGTAAATTGCGCAGAGCAGCACGTCCACTGCTCTTTTTCTGATAAGGAAGCATTCCTCGTACAGTTCTCTTTAGAATCTTATCAGGCATACGTGGGAAGAACGGACCCTTTCGAGCGTGGTTCAACTCGTACTTCTTTCGGTAGGTTGCAAAAACCGCCTTCTTGGAGCCAGATACTACAGCACTTTCAGCATTGGTAATGATTACCATATCTAGAGTACCATCCTTTTGGCCGTTAAGAAGAATCTTTGCTACATGGCTAGCCAAGCGGCCAATTACCATATCAGTAGCGTCAAAAACGTAAGTTGTTGCCTCCTCATCCAAGGATAAACACCCCCGTTCCTTTTGGATTCTTATCCATTAATTCAGCGATCGTCATTGTTTTGCCGCCAGCAGCCTCGATTTTTTCCCGTGCTTGAGCACTGAAGCTGAATGCGGCTACTGTCTGCTTCCCACTAACCTCGCCACTACCAAGCAGTTTGCCTGGAACGAGAACAAATTTCTCTTCCGCTGCGTACCTGCTTAGGCGACTTAGGTTGGGTTGCGACCAATTGCTGCGGCTCTTCTCAAGTCGCAACGCCACATCTCGCCACAATGCTGCACCGGTGTTTCGAGACTGAACCTTTAGCTGATCAATTAGATCAATCAGGGCTTCGTTCGTCTTCACTTTTTGTGCACTCATAGTAACTCCCTCGATGTATTGGGCAACCCGGCGACCAACCGACCCGTTAAGAACCCACCGCGCTGGTTTGGTTAGGCCCCTATGGGGCCAATTGTCAATATATATCTGAGACACTTGGGGAAATGATTGAAACATATGGCCGGAATCGGAGAGCGATTGAAATGGCAGACTGGCGCGAAATCATCAACGATGCACTAGCGGATGGAGATGCAGACCCCATCTCCTTATTCCGTAAATATGAGGAGGCTTGCGAAGCCGCAATTAAGGAGGCTCAGAGTCGTTTAGATGACTCATGGACTGAGCCAAGTCAAATGATGGAAACAGTCTATGGTGCAATGGTTGCATACTCGAATCAAGTGCTGGCAAGACGCACGGCTGAAGATGTTGAGGCAGGTAGTTTAGACCACGCATTTCGCACTGGGCAAGCGTACGGAGTTTCATGTGTTTTGAACCACATTATTGACCGCCTAAGAGACCCTTCCAAGACTAGCCAACTCGCCGCGCTTGACGCGTTTAGTGACAAAATGCACGATGACTTGCTCAGCGATGTCAATGACATCGGATTAACTATTGAATTATTAGATGCAAAAGGACGAGTCCTCACCGACTGAAAGCCTTCGCAAGCCTCCGAAGTATCATGTCTCTTGGGGGATTGTAGATGGGAGAAATGCTGCATAGATTGCATGTTTCTCCCTATCCACCAGAAGAAGAGATTGCCAACGCCATCACCCATGGGCTGGGCGTTATCCTTGCTGGTGTGGGCTCTTACTTCCTCTTGATTGAGGCGAATCTGACAGACGACCCGTGGAAACTATGGTCGAGCGTGGTGTTCGGCCTGTGCATGATTACTTGCTACTTCTTCTCTACCCTGTATCATGCCTCTACGAATCTTGAATTTAAGCATAAGATGAGAATTGCAGACCACATTGGGATTTATCTGCTGATTGCTGGTTCCTATACCCCCTTCGTCCTGGTGAGCCTGCATGGTTGGATTGGTTGGACTTACTTCGTCCTCATATGGGGTTGCGCTATAGTTGGAATCACTCTCAGAATCGTGAACATGCGGGTTCCCAACTATGTCTCAGCTGGACCTTATCTCATCATGGGGTGGCTGGCCGTTATTGGAGTTAAACCACTGTTTGACTCGATGGGAGGGGATGGTTTGGGCCTAGTTCTACTCGGTGGTATTTTCTACTCAATTGG
>CAUZFJ010000196.1:0-3190 GCA_963579105.1 Candidatus Thalassarchaeaceae archaeon | reverse complement strand
GTGAGGGTGAACTGGAATTGAAACTACACTCGCACAGATTGCTTCAGTAATTGGTAGAGTGCCTTCTTGGTGTTGTGGGTGGCTTTGGTACAGCGGCTGACGATGACAGGGGATTGGGTAATGAATCCCGGTAGAAACACCTTGTTCATCCATGTGTGCTTGGAAAGATTCGCGATTATCCACTCGCAAAACGTACTGATGCCAAGCGTGTAATGCGCCCTCACGAATTGCTGGGGGAGAGGTCCAAGATAGGGATGAAAATACTTCATTATACCGGGCAGCAATTTGGTTACGGCGGGTAACCCATTCATCGAGGTGTTTGAGTTGGGCCCTGCCAACCGCACATTGCATTTCTGAAAGACGAAAGTTTGAGCCAAGAAAATCATGGCGATATTTGTCCAAACGGCCATGATCGATTGCCATGCTGATTTTGTCGGCTAAATCTGCACGGTTTGCTAATATTGAGCCACCATCGCCCCCAACAGCCATGTTCTTACTTGGGAAAAATGAGAATGTTGCCAAATCCCCTATGCTTCCAATTCTCTTACCGTTGAGTTCTGCACCGTGGGCTTGGGCTGAATCTTCAATAATGGGGAGGTTGTGACTCTTGGCAATTTCGAAAACTTTTGGTGAAATCGGTTGTCCATACAGATGAACAGCGATGATGGCTTTTGTTGAATCTGTTATTGCCGATTCTACTGCTTCAGGGCAAAGTGTGTGATATTCTTCTTCGACATCAACAAACACTGGGGTTGCGCCAACTTGGTCAATACAAGTAGCGCTAGCAATGAAAGTGTGTGATGGGACAATTACTTCATCTCCATGGCCAACATCAAGCAAGCGCAATGCAGCGATTAGAGCGGTTGAGCCGTTTGAGCATGGGGTTCCTGCGAGAGCACCACAGTATGCCGCCCATTCAGCACCAAACGCCTTTGAGTGTGGCCCTTTTATCCAACGACCAGATTCAAGAACGTCGCTTACAACCTCTCGCATCTCATCATTGATGAACATTCGACCGAGTGGAATTTTATCAGCCAAAGTTTCACCTTCTAAGTTGCGCGGGTAGGTATTTCCTACTTGAGTGAGGCGGAAAACAAACTGACAACTAACTAACAACCATGGCTAACCGTTGACTTGAAGTCTAATTCTAACCCGCCCTTGGTTAAGCAGGGGTTGCCAAGCTTGGTCAACGGCGCTGGGATGAGGTCCCAGTCTTCAGTGGTTCGCAGGTTCAAATCCTGCCCTCTGCATCAAAACAAACACCCGACCCCACTATAATTGGTAAATTATCTGATGTTTCCGACAGTGTTGAATTGAAATATCAGCCCACCTCGCGGTAAGTGGTGAACAGGTTGTCTGATGACTCAACTATGCATTCCGCCCATGGCCGGCATGTGTATCTTGACTATGTCAATTTTAACCCCCAAGTTGAAGATGATTCTGCTTGGGTATTAGGGCTCCTGCGCTCAAGTGTGAAAGGGTGTGGGGTCAAAGAAGTGCACTCTCATTGTGAGGTTTTTGACGGTGATGAAAGCCCTCCTGGATTTGCCGCGATTGTCCTAATTGACGAAAGCCATGTTACTGCCCACTGTTACTCTGAAAAGGGGTGGTTAGCAATTGATGCTTTCACTTGTGGCAGCCACGACCCAAACAATTTGGCTGACGCAATTCATGCTAAACTAACACTCGGTTGTGAGGATTTAAAACTGATGAAAAGAAGTTCGGTAGACCGGTTTCTCCACGATGATCTATCCCAAAACAAGGAGTGATTAGGTGTCTGGTGTACGTCAATTCATTGACCAAAATTACCACCATTTTAATTCCGGTGCGCTAGCTGATTGTGTTCGTTCCCTTGAGGCCTTCCTCGCCGGGGGAGGGAAACTAATTGTCACCCTTGCTGGAGCAATGTCAACCGCTGAAATCGGCCGCTCGTTAGCACCTGCAATTCGTGCAGGCTTGGTCCACGCTATCTCTTGTACAGGCGCAAATTTAGAAGAGGATTTATTCAATTTGATTGCCCATGATACCTATGAAAAAATAGATTGGCGGAATCTCTCTGCTGAAGATGATGTTAATTTGCAAAAAAGAGGATTGAATCGAGTTACTGATACTTGTATCCCAGAATCGGAAGCAATTAGAGTAGTTGAAAGCATACTTTTGAAACAGTGGTTGAAAGCAGAAAAAAATAACGAAACCCACCCACCTCATCATTATTTATTTGATGTTATAAATTCAGATGATATTGAATTTCAAGCTAATCCTGAAGATAGTTGGTTAATTGCGGCACAGCAAATGAATATCCCTATTTTTACCCCGGCATGGGCTGATAGCACATTGGGAAATATTTTTTCTGCTCGGTTAATAGATGGAACTATTTCAAGTGATAATATCATCACAACTGACTTAGAACGAATGGGTGATATTGCTTCTTGGTACCACGAACAAGGGCCTTCGCTAGGTATATTACAAGTCGGAGGAGGGGTTGCTGGAGATTTCCCGATTTGTGTTGTGCCAATGTTGAGACAAGACCTAGGTGATGAGGTTAGATTATGGAGTTGGTTCGCCCAAATTTCCGAATCAACCCCTTCCTATGGTGGCTATTCGGGCGCACCCCCGAATGAAAAAATAAGTTGGGAAAAGTTAGGTATAGACACACCGAGATTCGTCATTGAATCTGATGCGACTATTGTTCTTCCATTGATTCTGTGCTACCTTTTGGAAGGTTTGGAAAATTAAATTAGTTTTTTATTTCAATAGTGTCTCATATTTCCGTTTGTGTGAGGGTTGTTTCCGGATTCCGAATCCTTATGGCCTGTGTTGTGGCCGAGAAAATGATGATAGATTGGAGTAGGCGCTGTAGAGCGAGCGCTTTAGTCCGTCAAATTTCTCCAAATTTTCCTAAGGCTTTAGCAAATTATTTTGGCACAGGGCCAACAGATGTAAATGCTTCAATTAAAACCCATGACAAATATGTGGCTTGCCTTCGAGAAAATGGTTTTGAAGTTACTATTCTTCCTGGATTATCAGAACATCCTGATTGTTGTTTTGTAGAAGATGCGGTTGTAATTATAGGTGATGCCGCGGTAATCTGCAATCTTGGCCACCCCAGCCGCCAAGGAGAAGGTGAGAGTATTGTGGAATCTCTTTCTCAACATTTGGAAATTATTATTATGCCGGAAGGGGCAAAATT
>CAUZFJ010000195.1:0-3208 GCA_963579105.1 Candidatus Thalassarchaeaceae archaeon | reverse complement strand
GAACATATGTGGGTTGAGAGCAACCACCTTTTCCTGTTTGACGAGCAACCGCTGAATGGGCTCGTGAACCGATCTAATTTTTCTATTACTCAAAATGACAGCATTGGAGCAGGATACTACAGTTGGGATGAAACAGCAGATTTACAGGGTGAGGCTGCATTCGGTAGTAGCCGAATTTTCTGGTTCCCTGTTCGTGGTGATGCTTTAGAAGCGATTCCTATCACAGTTAATCTGCCATCAGGATGGGAGGTAAGGTACAGTCCTCAAATTGATCTGCTTACAGGAAATCAATCAACATTTACTGTTAACCGCTCTCTTTCACCCACTGTGGGTATGTGGACTGTCACTGTAGGGCCTAATCAAGCACCAATCGCAGATGGCCATTTGGAAGAGCGACCTGGTTTAGCAATTCCACTGAGCGGGAATGTGACTTTGACAAGTGAATGCAGTGATTCGGGAATGTCAGAATTATCAAGTCATTGGGAATTGAGGCGAAATGGGACCATTCAATCTGAATCTGATAATGAATCATTCACGTTTATTCCAGAGACTGTTAATTATTCACACAGCAATGTTGTCAATGCAACTCTGACTTGTAGTGACTGGGATGGAGCAAGTTCCAATTGGTGGATTGATTTGTATGTCGATGGCGAGGTGCCAATGGCGAACATCAACGCTACAGAAGAGGCGGGAGGGGATATTCTTCCTTACTTCCACTACTTGGGTGACGTTGGTGGGTTTGAGGTCAGGGCTGGCTCTCTTCTTACTGTGATTGCCGAAACCGAAGATGATTCTGGAGCCGGTGTCAGTGTTATTTGGCGCTCCAATAAATCAGAAGGTTGGGAGCAACATGATATTGGATTTGCAGACCAATTCAATCAAGGAAATGATGTGAATTGGATGCATATGTCTGTTGACGAACGCCACTTGCAAAGAGAATTGACTGTCTATTCATTAGAGATGGAATTGACTGATGGCGCAGGAAATAGTAATGTGACAAGTTGGAATGTCACTATACTAGATGGGACCCCTCCAACTATCACCGCAGAAGTGATGGTTGATGGTTATCCAATTGGGCCACTAAATCCGGCGATGTGGGAGAGTGAAATTGTATTGAATCTGACTCGCTCATTTGATGATATAGACGCCATCGAAAATACAGTATGGGCGATTTTCTTGGACAACATCCCATTACTAACAAATGGTACTTGGGATGAGGCCAGAATTTTCCCACTGCCACAAATGTTTGTCGGAATTCACGAATTAAAATTGTACGCGATGGACGGTTCTGGGAATATCCGTGAGGTGATTTCCAATCCAGTAGTTGAGCCACAAGTACCTGCATCTATCAGTGGCGTTGAAATCAATGTAGATGGAATCCCAGTTATCGGGGATTCTGGAATGCTCTCAATTACAATTGTCAACATCGGTTCAACCAATGCCAAAGTAACTGCCTGCTACCTAGACCAGTGCGGCAAGGAGTGGGATTCTGGCGAGGCTACCGCTGATAGACCAGCAACAGTAATTCTTCCTTTAGAAGTTAATGAGTACAAACGAGGCAAGATTAGTGTTGAGGTAACATGGACTGACCAAGTTACTGGAGAGGGAGGGACATTCACTCTTGAAAGTGATATCTCTCCTAAATCGCAATGGGCTGGGAACGCTGACAAATTCATTGCTGCCATTCTAATCTCCCTTTTGGGATACCTGCTATTCAAGAATCGAAAGCAAAGAGATGATACGCCTTTCTGATATGTGTTTACTTCGGAATTATTCAACCCAAGTAGGGAGCACCTTATTGAGAATGAAGCGGGCGTCGCGAAGCGATGTCAGAGGTTGAGGGGGTTGAGGACATTGATTCAATACTCTCTAAATCAATCGCACTACAACGTAACCGATTGGAAACTCTTGGCATCGTTTCAGCGATTTCCTTGGTGATGGCTGCTGCATGGTATGTCTGGCCGGGTATTGATGGCAGGGCTGAATTCCTGCCGAGATTTGGACCCGGCATTATTCTGATGGTTTTGGCATTAGCAATGCAAGACTTCGTTGATTATGGGCCTAAACACCGCTCAAGATTGGGCTCTCTTACAGCCGCGGCTTGGGCTCCAATGCTATTGCTCGGTGTGAATTCTTTTGACCCCGAAATCGTGACTAGTGTGAGGATTGGCCATGGTCTTCTTGGACTGATTGGCTTGTCGTGTTACCTATTCGCCACTAATGTTCTGACCGGCTCACTTCAGGCGGTTCGGTTCCGTGGATTGGTGCAACTTTTGGGGGCTACATCAGCCACTGCACTACTCTTGTCTAGCCCATCAGAAGGTGTTGTGATGCTTGCATCATCAGGAATCTGTGTCCTCGCTTTCGGGGTTGCACTGTTCGACATATTTGGTAAAGACCCTGACCGAGAGGCACGTAAAAAATTCAAGCAGTTAAGAGATTCTCTTGAACTGCGTATTCTAGAATTACGGGCTAAGGGCATCCAAGTTGACCAAGCCGCCTCACTGCTACAAAATGCAATAGAGGTGGGATATACAGACCCAGATGAAGCGATGACAATTCTACATTTATCAGAAGATGATATTGAGCGAACATTGGCAATGTCTAGCGATATCACTGATATTCGTGAAGATGCTGCAGGAGCGGTTTCTGAAGCAGATGATATTGCACCGACTGCTAAGAAAGCAACGCGACTACTAACCCAAGGTGACAGGGAAATGAAACTCGGCTCACTAAGAGATGCGGAAATGTTGTTCCGAAAAGCCAAAACCCACGCTGGGGAAATCATTGAGTTCTGGGCTAAAGCAGAAACCGCAATATCAGATGCAAAGAGAGCGTTATCTGGTTGTGAAGGTGTGCAATTCGATCCGCTTATTAGCAGTGTCAAAAATGCTGAAGAGGCGCTAGAAAGAGAAGCACCAGCAGAAGCCGCCGGCTTGGTGATGGCGGTTCCTGAGCATGTTGAAAACCTCGGTGAAACCGAGTCGGGAGCAGAAGAAGTTGTTGAGGAAGCAAGCCGAGCTGTAAAGGCTGCTAGCGGCATTGATGATACTGACTTCGCGGCTAGAATAAAACAAGCAAGCAACGCGCTGAAAGAAGGTAACTTCTCACTCGCAAGAGGTATGGCAGACTCGGTTATTCGTGAGGTCACACGTGAGGCTGAAGCGATGGTTGAGGTGCAAAAGGCATGGCGGCAGCGCAAGAAATT
>CAUZFJ010000194.1:0-3249 GCA_963579105.1 Candidatus Thalassarchaeaceae archaeon | reverse complement strand
AATGCTCCTCTCTGGCTGTATTTTGGATGGAAATACACTTGATATCGACGATGGAGGGCTGGAACCTGATGTCGAAATTGAAACTGGACCTGTAGAGGTTGTAACCACACTTGGTTGTGAAAACCTAAATCCACTACACTGTATGCTACCATTTCCCTCTAACGCATTTCTCATCTCCGACAATTCAACTACTACTGGTTACAAAGTAAACTACGCTAGCAACACTCTTCCTTCTTCTGGAACTACCTCAAACGTAGAGATAGTAGCCTTGAACCGATTTGACGGATTTAGTCCTTCAACACAAATCATGACTGCTTTTACCACAGTACCGGATTTGACTGGAGTTGCAAACCAACACAGCATCGCCACTTCGCTCTCGGACGACCATGCAACTATCTTGCTTAATCTCAAGACTGGAGAAAGAGTTGCTCATTGGGTTGAATTGGATGACCGGGCTACTAATCCGTCAGCAACAATAGTATTCATGCGCACATTGGGCGCACTTGATTACAATACCACATATGGTGTCGCATTCATCGGGCTAACTGACCTGTTAGGAAATCCAATCACGCCATCTCCGGCAATGCAGGCCATCATTGATGGAAATACCACGACCTCGCAGGATATTGAGTCACGCCGTGGAGAAATTGACTCACTGTTGGATACTCTCGCGGATGATGGTGATTCTGGGCGCACTCTAGGATACTCACGAGCCGACGTAAAAACAGCATGGGTTTTCCACACCGCTTCATCTCAATCAATTCTCAGTGACATCTCAACAATGCGCTCTGATGCCCTCACTAGACTTGGAGAAGATGGAATCGGTTGCACTGTAACCTCAAGCGAGGATAATTATGGAGATGATGATAAACTATATCGCCGAATCCGTGGTACTTTTACAACTCCCCAATACCTTGAATCTCAAAATCCACCAGCCCTGATTGTAAGGGACGCAGATGGCTTACCCCAATATGTTGAAGATGCTGAAATCCCCTTCACAATGGTCATTCCACAGATTCTTGCTGACCTCAATGAAAGTGGTCCACTGGTCGTTTTCGGTCACGGATTCTTAGGCACTGGTGAGGGTGCCAGCGATTACTTGGGTGGTTGGGCTGAGGAATACAAAGTCTCGTTCGTTGCTACCGACCTCTATGGGTGGAGTACATCCGACTTTGACACTCTTGGTTTGGGAATGATTGACCCATCTTATTTCCAGCATCAAGCGGAAAGAATAGAACAGGCTTTAATCAACAAGATGACGATGATTCGAACCTTCAAAGGAATCTGCTCAGATATTGATGAGATGTATTCGGATGGAACGAACTTAGTCAACTCATCTGATGTCCACTACATGGGTTACTCGCTTGGAGGTATTTACGGTGCTAGCGTGGTCGCCGTATCCCCTGATATTGATAGAGCTGCACTATGGGTTGGTGGCTCTGGATTTTCAACATTCGTTGAGCGCTCAACCAACTTTGCCACCTTCGCTGAACTATTCTCTCATTCAGCAGCATATCCCGAGCGTAATGACCGAGCCTTGTTGATAGGTGTGATGCAACAAATGTGGGATTGCTCTGACCCTGAGACTTTCCTGCCCTTCGCAAATGATGGGTACGAATCAGTTATTGAGCCGTTCTCTTTCCTCTCTATTATTTCTGTAAATGATGCACAAGTACCTGGCATCTCATCAGACCGGGCGGCTAGGACAGCTGGCATTCCCGTGCTAGATAGTTCTGCAAGATTACCTTACGGGATTACACAACAGTCTGGACCAATTTCAGGTTCTGCAATTGTTTACTGGGATGGTGGCTATGATACCATGCCAGAGAGTAACTCACCACCACCTGTAGGTGATGCGGGAAAAGCACACAATGAGATTGGAGTGATTGAAAATGTCAATGAAATGGTGAAAGAATTCCTTCACACAGGTGTAATTATCGATACCTGTGACGAAACATGCACCTTTGACTACAGTGCAGAGAACCCTGAATGAACACAGACAATTACACACCGTATAAACGGCCAATTTTGTCTGCTAAGTAGGCAACGAAAGCATCCGGCTTAGGTTGCTCACCAGTTGCCTCCTCAATGTGATCTGATGGCTCGAGAATACTTCCTCTCGCGTGCACGTGCGTACGCATCCAATCCAAAAGAGGGGTGAATTCGCCTTTTCGCACCTGGTCATCAATACTGCCAATATCCTTCTCAGCGGCTTGCAGTAATTGTGCAGAGTATAAGTTACCAAGAGTGTAGGTAGGGAAGTAACCAAATGCCCCAAACGACCAGTGAATATCCTGCAATACTCCTTCTGTATGTGTTGGGGAGCGAATACCAAGGAATTCCTCGTACATGTCATCCCACGCGTCTGGAAGGTCATCAACTTCCAACTCACCATTGATTAGTTTCTTCTCAATCTCGTAGCGTATCATGACGTGAAGATTGTAGGTTGCCTCATCCGCCTCAACTCGGATTAAACTAGCCTCAACCTGGTTGGCTGCCTGCCACAACATCTCTGGTGTAATTCCTTCAAAATTAGCAGGGAAGTGCTCCTGCCACATTGGAAATGACCATTCGCAAAATGCAAGAGAGCGCCCAACTTGGTTTTCCCACAATCTGCTTTGGCTCTCGTGGACCCCTAGTCCATTTGCCTCACCTACTGGCTGGAAATCAAGGTCTCTGGGCCTACCCTGTTCATACAGAGCGTGTCCAGTCTCATGCATTGTTCCATAGATTGCACCAAAGGGTTCTTTCTCATCATAACGAGTTGTCCAACGAACGTCATCAGGGTTTGAGCCACCACAGAACGGATGAGTTGATTCGTCTCTACGACCCGCTTGGAAGTCAAATCCGATTGCTTCTGAAATCGCTTGACTGAAAGCCTCTTGAGAGGCCTTGGGCCATGGATGCTTGTGAACCCATGAACAATCTGGTTTGTTCTCTAGTTCTGAAACTGCCTTGATGAGTGGGACTGAGGAATCTCGCAATCCTTGGAACAAAGGATCTAATTTTGCAACACAAAGTCCCGATTCATAAAGGTCTAGAAGAGCGTCATATGGATTGTCTTCATAGCCGAGGTAACCGGCTAATTGACGTGACATGTCAATCATTTTTGCCAAATCATCACGGAAGATTGAGAAATCGTTTTTCTCTCTCGCTTCAGTCCATGAGACAATACTCTTTGAGGTGTGGCGAGCCTTCTCTTCAACGAACTCTGTTGGCTTTTTTGTTGCCTTATCATAGGAGTCACGT
>CAUZFJ010000193.1:0-3263 GCA_963579105.1 Candidatus Thalassarchaeaceae archaeon | reverse complement strand
GGATCCTCGACCTCTTTGTAACCCTGAGCAACTTCGTGTGTGGAATAAGAAGTCCCAGTTTGAGGACAGTAGGGTAGAATCTTGTGACCCTTGTACAGCAAATCCTTGTCAAACATCTGCTTCAGTGCCCACCATCCCGACTCCACATATTCATTGTGTAAAGTGACGTATGGGTCATCCATATCCAGCCAAAATGCCATGCGCTCGGTCATTTTTCTCCAAGCATCTTCGTAAGTCCAAACAGATTTTCGGCATTCTTCATTGAATTCTGCCATACCGAACTCTTCAATCGCTTCGTTGCTCATCAAGTCAAGACGCTTTTGAACTTCAATTTCAACCGGCAGTCCATGAGTGTCCCAACCACCTTTTCGCTCAACAAAGCGTCCTTCCATCGTCTTCCAGCGGCAAACTAAATCCTTGTAGGTTCGAGCAACTACGTGATGAATACCTGGTTTGCCATTGGCTGTAGGAGGGCCTTCTAGGAAGATGAAAGGCGCACCATCACTGCGCTGTGTAATTGATTTTTGGAAAGTTTGTTGCTCTCTCCAGGTCTCAATGAGCGCTTCTTCCAAGGCGACCGGGTTGAGGTCACCTACGGTGTTTGGTACGGCCATGTAGACTTGGCGACCCGAGATTCTCTCTTCAAAGTGCCTAAGGATGTGTTACTCTTCTGCCGGTTCACTATTGGTTCTCAATTCTGATACAAAGACACTTCAAGGAGTGGATGTTAGGACTAAACATGACTGAAGTGGTTAACCTCGCAGTTACCGGAATGACCTGCATGGGTTGTGCTGGTAGTGTCAAGACTGCACTTGAGGAAGTAGAAGGTGTTGAGGCTGTGGAAGTCACCATTGATCCAGGTAAAGCCACCGTCACAACTGGAACGGGTGTTACTCGCTCAATTCTAATTTCAGCAGTCATGGCAAGTGGATTTGGGATTGAAGGTGAAGATTCGTCCGCTTCTGATTTCAACTGGGGAGATTCCTCAGTTTGGAAACAATCTGCTCACAACACCAAGTGGTGTCTCATCGGCTGTTCAATTGGTGACTTTGGTACTATTGCTGCGTTCCAATTCGTATTCCCGGATTCAGGATGGTCATCAATGAGTATCATGCTGCTTGCCATGCTCAATGGATTGTTAACTTCGATTGGTCTTGAGACCGTGATTCTAGCCAAGCAAATGGCGCTATCATCAGCGTTTCGAGTGGCCATCGGTATGTCCCTCATCTCCATGCTCGCAATGGAGGCGGCGATGAACATTGTCGACCTCGTTCTGACTGGCGGTGCGATGTTGACTTGGTGGGTCATACCCATCATGCTCTTCGCTGGTTTTATCACACCGTGGCCCTACAACTATTGGCGACTCAAGAAACTTGGAAAGGCGTGCCATTAGAAATTTACTCGGTGGGAAGGAATCTAATTTTTAAATGGCAAATCAATGGTTTCAGTCGTTGGTGTTATTGACTTGTAAGGGGGGCGAAGATACAAGATGGCTAGCCTTGAGATGAGTGACGACGAATTTGTCACCCAAAGTCGTAGGCGGGGAAGGAAGGTATCCGCCCTGCTAATTCTACTCTCAATCGCTTGTTATTTCATGGCGACAATGCTGCTAGAGGGAAGGCGGGAAATCGCGATAAATTTTGCTTGGTCATCTGTTGGATTTGCCCTTGGAGCCTTGTCTGTTCTACTAATTGTGATGCCAATTCATAATTTGATGAGAAGAAAAAAAGCAAAATAATCATTTAATGAAAAATTTGATGAATCAGAGAACACCGAAGTTTTGAATGACTGACAACCTCAGCGGGTAATGACATGGGATTAGTAGTGGCTCTACTTCAACTCAACCCAACGGTTGGCGACTTAGCGGGAAACGCCGCTGAAGTAGAGCGGGCAGTCGCTCTTGCTGCCGCTAATGGGGCTGATTTAGCAATCACCAGCGAATTGGTGATTTCGGGATATCCGCCTAGAGACCTTCTGCTCGACCCTGAATTTATTCAGAGATGTGCTGATGTAACTGCTGCAATTGAAACTACAATCCCGCTAATTGTCGGTACACCTCTACCACCAACTTCTGACCGCCACCTACCCGGCAATGGTTCGATGAGAATAGTTCCTGGCAGGAAAGCCAAGGTGGCGACCCGCAAACAACTGTTACCTACTTACGACGTCTTTGATGAATTGAGATACTTTGAGCCTGACAAGGCACCGGGAATCCTGAGACTCTCGGAAAACCTCTCAATCGGTGTGACAATCTGTGAGGACGCGTGGCAACATGCCGGTGAAGTCCCAGCTGATTACGATGCTGACCCTATTGAGCAATTAGCCGCTTGGCAACACCAGGGTGAACCTCTCGCATTGTCAGTAAATCTCTCTTCTTCACCCTATCATCTGCACAAGGAAGGAACCCGTGGAGATGTGGTACGCGCCGCTGCGAAAACACTTGGACACCCTTTCCTTCTGTGTAACCAAATCGGTGGAAATGACGACTTGCTATTCGATGGACGATCTTTGGCCGCATGGCCAGATGGTCGTATGATTCAAGCCCCATCTTGGTGCGCTGGCGTATTACTCGTTGACGTTGAAGATGGTGATGGTGATTCCGCACAATGGCTTCCTTGGCCTGATGGTGAATGTTGTACTGAATGCAATTGTAAAGTAGAGTGTGTGGCTGCTGGTAGTGAACCAAATGTCCCTGAATCAGGAATTGATTTGCTATCTGCTATAACCACTGGACTAGGTGATTATTGTCGCAAATCTGGTATCAAAAAATTGGTACTTGGAATGAGTGGCGGCTTAGATTCATCTGTATGCGCCGCCATTGCTGTCAGGGCAGTTGGTGCTGAAAATGTACTCGGATTATCAATGCCATCTCGCTACTCAAGTGAGCATTCAATCGCTGATGCGGAAGCAACTGCTAAGGCATTAGGAATTGAGTTGCATTCCCACTCAATTACTTCTCTACATCAAGCAGCGGAGGCTGAACTCAGCGACGAGTTAGTTGGTGGAAATCCGGTGGCTCGCGAAAATATTCAAACTCGCCTGCGAGGAATGATGGTGATGGCAGCAGCAAACTCGCGGGGTGCTATGGCGATTACAACAGGAAATAAATCTGAGTTGGCGATGGGATATTGCACCCTATACGGTGACATGGTTGGCGGATATGCACCCATTGGTGACCTCTACAAATCAGAGGTTTACGATGTAGCACGCGCCCTGAATAGTGAAGCAAAACAGTTCGGACAAACCCCCCCGATTACCCAAAG
>CAUZFJ010000192.1:0-3273 GCA_963579105.1 Candidatus Thalassarchaeaceae archaeon | reverse complement strand
CGGCGGGGCGGTTTGAAGACCTCAATTTAAGCGCCGTCAAGCGTTTCATAGAATCTATCAACAACTCGCGATAATATCACGAGATAGGACTTTTCTCAGCAGTTCATTCCCACACAACATTTAGTCGGAGGGAAATTAAATTAAATCTTGCTGGGTAAAACCACCCATCTCACGTGAGTTCGCCTTTGAAATCACATTGCGTGCAACCTTGGCCATTGCAATAGTGGCAAGTTCGACCAACCGAAATATCGTCACTTGTACTAGTGCCAAGTTGAAAGATATCCTCGTACTGATCTAGTGAGAGTGCAGAACGGAGGTCACCGACGGTCATCACACCACCTTTCTTGGTGCTTTTGTCCTTCTTTTCAAGCGAGCCTCGGAAGTCACTAGCACCAGCCATTTGCCATGGTTCAGTAAACTCAGACTTTGGCTTTGACTTGAGGCGACGTACAGCCTTTTTGATGACCATGACGCCCAAAATCAGGAGTGAAATCTCAACTATTAATGCCGGCATCGGTATCCCTAGAACCTGTGCCCAATCAAGAGGTTGTCCCTCAGTTGTCAGCAAACCAATCGCATCACAAACTGCGATTGTGATTAAACTAACACCTAAAACAAG
The DNA here is from genome assembly GCA_963579105.1 of Candidatus Thalassarchaeaceae archaeon. Taxonomy (GTDB): domain Archaea; phylum Thermoplasmatota; class Poseidoniia; order Poseidoniales; family Thalassarchaeaceae; genus MGIIb-Q1. The sequence goes on along the minus strand of CAUZFJ010000192.1, from coordinate 2,654 downwards.
ACGCAGTCGGGCCATATTTTTTGACCAACCTCTTGAAATCTTTAATTTTCCAGATTGCTTCAAAGCAGATATTGGTGCTGAAATTGAAAACACGAATCCAACTGCTGCAATAATGATATCAATTGCATAATATGTGCCTAAAGGAGATAGGCATTGATTGCTTTGATGGTCTGCTAAATCAGCGTTTATGACCTGCCTATCACAATTACCTGATATTAATTCCATAATCTCCATTTTGTAATGAACTAGTTGGTCAGGGTACTGAAAGTAGTACAATCCAACTTCAACATTGTAAACCACAAATGACAAAAGAAGAACACCGACAATGGCGAGAATCAACGGCTTCGCCTTTGCCACAATTGATAAGGAGTCGTCGGAGATTGTTAGTAGTTTTGTAACAAGGGGTGTAAAACACAACTCTCCTGCACCTGAATATAGGATGCCGAAGAGTAACCTTCAATTCATATGGGCTTGAGGCGATGACCCGGAGGCCTCTGCATGGTAGATGTAACCATAGTCGGCTCAGGTATCGCCGGTCTGTTCGTTGCAACTCGTTGTGCCAGGGCTGGGCAAAATGTTGCGCTAGTAACTAAACAACGGCTTTCAGACTCGTCAACTAACCGCGCTCAAGGTGGTATCGCAGGGGTTCTAGACACCGATAACTCAGAAGCAGTTGAGGCGCATATTCGTGACACACTAGAGGCTGGAGCCGGTATTGGCGATGAAAGAATCGTACGCATGGTCGTTAATGAGGCGGCAGCCAGAATCCAAGACTTAGTGAGTGAAGGTGTAAACTTCGACAAAGAAGAGACTGGTGCTTACGATTTAGCCATGGAAGGCGGTCACAATGAACGTCGTATCCTACACACAAAAGATGCAACCGGGGCTGAAATAGAACGCGCATTGATTGCCTCTTGTCGCTCAGAAGAGAGAATTACAATCTACGAAGATTGCCTTGCTCTTGACCTTATTTTGGATGATAGAGATTCGGATGAAAGAAAAGTCGCTGGTCTATGGTGCCTCAATTCTGATGGCTCTGTTTTTACTCTGCCAAGCCGCGCTGTTCTAATTGCCACCGGAGGCGCTGGTCAGTTATGGCGCCACACCACAAATCCATCGGTTGCAACAGGAGATGGAATCGCTATGGCTGTCAGAGCTGGCGCTGCTGTTGCAGACCTAGAATTCGCCCAATTCCATCCCACAGCATACAGTAACGGAGATTCAAATCCCTTCCTGATTTCAGAGGCAGTAAGGGGTGATGGCGCTGTCTTGATGACTGCAGAAGACCTTGACAACTGGCATCAAGCCAAACAGACTGATGCCACCGCTGACCCAAACGATTTCTCATTTATACGCAAAACTGATGCGCGCGGAAGTCTTGCCACTCGCGACATTGTCGCTAGGGCAATTGATGCTGAATTAAAACGCAGTGGCCGCCATCATGTATTGCTAGTAACTGAGCATTTAGATGCCGAACATCTTGCAACTAGATTCCCCAATATAGCCGGTAAAATGCTTGAAAATGGCTTGAAAATTGGCATTGATGCAATCCCAGTAGCACCTGCAGCCCACTATATTGTGGGGGGATTAGCGGTTAATGAATGGGGAGAAGTTTGGCAACGTGACCTCAACTCCGATGACCCCACCTTCAGTGTGAAAAGTGACAGATTAGTTGATGGGTTATTTGCCATTGGCGAAACTGCTTGCACAGGACTTCACGGGGCGAACCGACTAGCCAGCAACTCGTTGCTTGAGGCGGTGGTATTCTCTCACCGGGCAGGGCTTAGGGTGCTTGAGTGGTTAACGAGCGCGGCAGAAGAAAAAACCAACCTACCTGAGTGGCGAGCGGAAGGGCTTGCTGACCTAGAGGAACATGCACCGTTGGTCCACGACCGAGCACAACTGCGCTCCACCATGAGTGATGACCTCGGGCTAGTCAAGAGTAACAGGAGAATGCAAAGAGCACAGAGGAGATTGGCTCTGCTCAATGAGGAAGTTGAACTTATTTGGCGGCGTTGTCTGCCTTCAAGGGAGATTGTTGAGTTGAGAAATATGGTGCAATTGGGCAGGATGATTATGCATGCTTCCTTGGCTCGAAAGGTGAATGTTGGGCTTCACTACAACCTTGACCTTACCTAAATGCTAACCTTTGAAATAGATGGGCATGTGTCGGAGGAGACACCTAAAGAGGTCTGAATATGTCTGTTATTGAAAGATTCATGCAAGCGGTTGATAATAAGAACGAAGAGATGCTAAACGAGTTAGTGTCTGATGATTACAAATTTGTAATGCATCTTGATGATATAGTCTTAGCAAAGGCAGATATTATCGGTTGGGCCATGAGTGGTTCATTCACACGAACTCGGAATCGAATCATTTACGAAAATGATGAAATTGGCGTTGAACATGCGTTTGTAGCCTTCGATAACGGTTCGACACCTGAAGCGGTGTTGTCAGTTCATCGGATTAAAGATGGAGTGATTATCTCTACTGAAACAGGTGCTACGGTGCTTTCTTGAATCAATGGGTAGGGCCTGAGCAGCGCCACAGTCACCCGGTTTTTGTTGAATGCTCAATTCCTTTGACAAGCGTCAACAACTGTTGATTCAACGGAGTTGGAATTCCTAATTCCTCACCCCGCCTTACAACCTCCC
>CAUZFJ010000191.1:0-3312 GCA_963579105.1 Candidatus Thalassarchaeaceae archaeon | reverse complement strand
TGATTGTGCGTTACCAATCACCCCGTCAGTTGCTTCACCAGCCCCTAGTTGGAAACTCCCCTGCAGAACTAATCCAGTAGGTAAATCTGTGGCATGAATACGTAATCGGCGGTGATCATCAATTGCACCTTCTCGTTGAAACCAAGAAGAATAATCAATTTCAGTAACTGACTGAGTTGCAAATAACACCACCAGTGTATTTGGTGGTTCAGTCGGGTCAACTGGTAAAGTGGAATCTGCATTATTTGGAGTTGTGTCTTTACTGAAATTCTTGATGGCAAGTATCATCGAAACTCTTTCTGGCATTTGTCCCGGCAATTCAGGCGAGGATTCGCTACCAAGCATACGGAAAATTCTTGATACCTCATCAGAGGGGAGTTCTCCAGAAGGCATTCCTCTGAGCCAACCTTGAGAATCTGTGATATTCCCATAAGGTTCACCAGGTGCAGAAACTTGGTTAGAACGGTTTTCGTGGAAGTGTAAATGTAAGTCTGCTCTTTCATCAGCGAAGTACTCAACGGTGTCTAATCCACCCTCTCCTGTTACTCCAAATGATGTTGTTAGAACATCGTCATTCCTCAACACTAAATCAATAACAGAAGGTAGAACTACATTCGTTTCAACGGGATGAATCCCAATATCAATGTAAGCAAATTCGCTGGTCTCTTTATCCCCCGCATTGGCTGGCGCGTCAAAATGAACATAACCAAATCCAACACCTACGGTACAACGATGCACGCTAGATTCCGCACCATACATCGTTGCGGCATCGTAATCATCAGGACAATCTGTTTGGCCTACATTATCTACATGAATAGCATACGGTGCGGCTACAGATGCGATTGAGATTCCTGTTTCATCTACGGGCCCTGTAACGATTCCAATTAATGCTTGGAAGAATGAAAATGTGGCTCCAGTAATATCAAACCAAAATCTCTCAAGCCCTACTTCCAAACTAAAATCTTCTGGCATCATCGTGAATCGGCTGTCGATGACCCAAACATAACTCTCGCCTTCTCCAAGAGGATTCAACGAATATGCAAATTGTTTCATCAGTGATACTTCAAGGAATTCAATATGGTCCCACAAAGTTGCTTGAGTATCAAGGGCTACTACTGAGAATTCAATAGTCGGTTCAACCCACAAAGTTGTTGGTGGATTTCCTTCAGTGCCCCAACCATCACTCTGCGAGGTATCAACAGTGAAGCCAACCTCAATGTCATAAGTGGAATCGTTATCAATAGAAATTTCATGCAACAATGGATTCGAGCCAGTAATTAATCCTATTATTCCTCCAGCAAAAAGGCCAGTTTCTGAAAAATCAACCTCTTCGTAATGGTCATACTCCTGCCCAGTATCTGTTTTGAAATGAGTCCAAATGACAAAATTATCGGCAGTCAGTAAAGTACCCCAAATATTGTTGGCCCATTCATCTGGGTGTTCATCCGGATTCAGAACCATCTCGTATGGGGTTGGATGCACGGGTACAGGAGGGGTGGAATCAACCATCACCATATTTGACATGCTCTCATCAATTCTAGATAACGGGTCATTAGCATCACTCAATCTCTCTTCCAATCGTACTTGGTCAAGAGCGTTGCTAGCAGCAGTTGTCACCGCTGCATTACCAACCATACTAGCCCTAGTTTCAAGCGCTGCATCAAGTTGAGAAAGAATATCAAAATCCTCAGCACTGACTTGTAATTCGGCCGATGCAGTACTAATTGGGGCAACAAGCGGCAGTAAAATGATGAGTGTGATTAAAATCCCCATTTTTGAGTCAAATGTGCGAGGTCCGGCAACTAACAATCTGACGCTTGGCTCCTCCATAGAGCAATTTACTCACTCATGTTGCTTGAACGATTTGGTTGATTGAATCAAATTTGAGTCATTTCTTGCGTTCTGGGAATTAGCCAAAGTAACTCGTCCTCATAGAGGACGATTTCAGACTTATTTTTCAAGACGAATTCGTTGGTCACACTTGGGACAAGCCACTAGAGCCTGTTCAATGTCATTTGGCATATCAACTGCAAACATCTGTTCACAAGATGGACAAGAGGCTTTCACAGTTGTACTGTCAACCACTTCAGGTTCAGGTTCAGCCACAGGCTTGGCTGTAGGTGAGACCTGTTGCGCAGGTTCTGCTTTGGATTTCACGGCTTGGCGAGATGTAGCAACTCCTGCAGAATCTGGCAGCGCAATCCCAGATGAGCCCTTAGCGACTTTTCCTTCCGGTTTGCTTACAGCTGCTTTGGGTTCTGGCTCAGGCGCTGCAACTTCTGTCGCTGGTTTTGCATCTTTATTTCTGAGAAAATCTAGGTCATCAAGGATTGGATCTTTTTCAGCAACATCTTGCAGCTCATCATCCCCAAATGCGGCTAAAGCATCTTCAGATACTATTCCTTGCGAGTAACCTGTTCCGGCTAGTGCTGCAATGCTGTCATCTCCTCCACCGCCATAGCCACCGGATTGGGAACCCGCTGGTGCATACATTGTGAGTTGATCATCACGTTCTGGTTCAGGACCCTGTGCCTCTTCTTCTGAGGCTGCTTGAGCAAGATAAACTGCTTCTTGATGCAGATTTTCTTTACGCTTTCTCCATGCAAACCAACCACCAGCACCTAGCATAACTACTATCACTAAAATGATGAATGGGGCTATGCTACCTATAGGAGATGAAGAACCGCTTACAGCATTCGGATCAGCCTCTACATCGATGAGAATCTGAACTGTCATTGAATTATTTTCATCATTAGTAACTGTAACAGTGACATAAGTTGGCTCGGCAGTACTGAAAGACCAAGATACTGTAGAACCTGTAGCGTCAACATCATTCCCAGTCACGCCGTCTCCATCGGAATCAACCTCTTTATCAAAATCCCAATTATATCTCAACAAATCTGATTCTGGGTCAGTTGCACTAACACTGAAAGTCATTTCAGTACCAACCATCACTGTGTCATTGGCTACGATGTCGCCCACTACTGGTTTTGTGCCATCTCTCACAATAATCGTGACAATCGTGGCGTCAATATTGTTAGCCCCATCAACTGCTGTTAACTCGACAATATGTTCACCTGTGGTGTTAATTGCATGTGTAAAAGATGAGGGTAATGAGGTTGTAAAAGAGGATATTAGGACACCATCAACCCTCCAGTCTTCTCTAACAACTTGCCAATTATCTATTGATGTTGATGTCAATGTGAAACTTGCGTCAACATCCCTCTGCCAAACATTAGAACCAAGAATTGAAGAGTTGGGATTAGAAGAATCTATCACAGTTACTGCAATAGTGTTGCTATTACTTCTACC
>CAUZFJ010000190.1:0-3318 GCA_963579105.1 Candidatus Thalassarchaeaceae archaeon | reverse complement strand
AGGCTTCGGTAAGCAAGGTGAGCGACGACCAGATTTTCTATCTGATGAGCCGGGGCCACTCAGAGGATGAGGCATTGGCTCTCATCGTCAACGGCTTCTTCGAGCCCTTCGTGAGAGAACTGCCGATGGAATATGCAGTTGAACTCAACAAACTAATGGCTTTGGAAATGGAAGGGAGCATCGGCTGAAATCGATTCCCATTTCTGTAGTAACTGTATTGTGGTGATTTGATGTCTAGTGAAGCAGAATACCTTGCGTTACCTGCGCCCGATAGAGCCCAACATTTGTGGCGATACACCCCTTGGCACCGGATCCACCCTACTGGAAAACCAGATGAAATTCCTAGTGAAGTTTCACCAGCAGTAGTTTCTCTTACCTTGTTAGATGGAAGTGACCTACCCGAAGGAGTTTCAATCTCTGCAATTGATGGGAATCTTACCAGAAACATGGACTCGGATGTTGGAGGTGCTTTCATACGCGCCCTTTCCTCAGAGAGTGCAATAAAAATCACAATTGATAACGGGGTAATCATTGAGCAACCCATCTTACTCACCCTTGAGAGTACAGGTAGTGTGAGTGGCATCCAGATTGAAGTTTCAGTAGGTGCAAATTCTCAATGTGAATTACTGACATTAATTGAAAAGGGAGCCGACTGGTTCGGGCTTCTTAGACGAGGGACCATCAATGATTCTGCAATCTTCAACGATGTAGTAGTAAACCGCCTTGGAGCGAGTAAATTTCTCCGAATTGAACAGTTTACCTTGCTACGAGATGCCCAAGTAAAACTCGGAACTGTTGGTTCTGGTGGCGTCCAAACCAAAGGTGATTTGAGATATATTCTAGAAGGTCGGGGTGCTAATCTTCAAGTGAATGGCTCAATTCTTTCTGCAGGTAAACAGCATAACGACCATCACGTCGAAATCATGCATCAAGAATCTGAAACTTTCAGTCGCTTGAAATGGCATTCATCGTGTGGTGGGAAAAGCAGAACCATTGGCACAGGTATGCTAAGAATCGCCCATGGGGCAAAAGGCTCTGATTCCGCTCAGGTATTCAATAATCTACTACTTTCAAAAGATGCTGAGGCTGACTCAATTCCTGAACTAGAAGTATTGGAAAACGAAGTGGTTGGATGCGGCCATGGTACTGCAAGTGGACCGGTTGATGAAGAACAATTGTTCTACTTGAAGACCCGTGGATTCTCAAATACCGGAGCACGAGCGCTCCTAATTACTGCATTCCTGAATGCTACTCTCAATGAGATGGGCTCAAAACAAATCCACACATGGCTTGACCATCTAATTTCAGATGGGCTTTCGTCTTTATCGTGAATCCACACGTGTGATTTACAAAAAAAACATGAATTGATAATGTAACAGCGGATGGCTCAACTCAAGGAGGGAGCAAATTGGCACTGGATTTACCTTCAATTCGCGCTGACTTTCCGATTCTATCTAGAGTTCTTCCTTCTGGTCGGCAGTTAGTTTATTTGGATAATGCAGCCACTACTCAAAAACCAAAGGCAGTCATTCAAGCGATGACTCACTACTATGAAAATATCAACAGTAACGTCCACCGAGCGGTTCACACGCTCGCTGGTGAGGCTACTGCATCTTATGAGAAAGCGCGTCAAGACATTGCTGACTGGTTCCATGTTGACCGTGACCAAGTGATTTACACGAGTGGCACAACTGAAGCAATAAATTTGGTAGTTCACGGCTGGGGCCGAGCTAATCTCGAGAAAGGTGATGTTGTCCTTATTACAGAAATGGAACACCACGCTGACATTGTCCCATGGCAACTAATTGCTAAAGAACGAGGAATTGAAATCCGCTTTGTTTCAGTTGATCCTGATACATATCGCCTCAACATGGATGAATTTGAGGCTTCAATTGATGAAGCCAGATTTGTCGGCTGTGTACACACAAGCAATGTGCTTGGCACTAGAAATCCTATTGAGGAGATTATCGAAATGGCCCATAGCCGTGGCAACCACGGCAAAGGGGCAAGAGTACTCATTGACTGTGCTCAGGCATGCCCGCATCAGCGGCTAAACCTAACAGAAATGAATGCCGACTTTGTTGCAGTTAGTGGCCACAAAATGTGTGGTCCAACTGGAATTGGCGCATTAATTGTCAAGCCAGAAATGCTAGATGAGATGCAACCTTTCATGGCCGGCGGCGAGATGATTGAGGAAGTTTTCCTCGAATATTCAACTTTTCAATCGGGACCATCCAGATTCGAAGCTGGCACCCCACAAATAGCAGAAGCAATTGGTTGGGGTGCGGCAATCAACTATCTTGCACAATTTGATATGAACGAAGTCCACCAACACATTCACGATTTAGGAGCTCACACTGCTGCTGCAATCTCAAAAATCCCGGGAATCAAGGTTTACGGAGACCACACGGACCCAACCTGTTCAGGAGTGGTGTCTTTCCTTCACGAAACCATCCACGCAGAGGATTTAGCACACTTCCTTGACCTCGGTGGTTTTGCCGTACGTACTGGGCACCATTGCGCCCAACCCCTGATGCGAAAACTTGGCATTACAGCCACCAACCGCGCATCATTCTACCTTTACAATACAAAAGAAGAGGCAGACGCCTTCATTGCACACCTTGAAAGAGTAGTGACGAGATTGACTAGGTGAGAATATGCAGTTTGAGATACATGCTAAGAGCAATTCCAATTTTGAGGACACCGTTGAAATCATACGCGAAATGATTTCAGAGGCTGGGTTTGGGATTATCAGTGAAATTGATGTGACAGGAAATATCATGCAATCTCTTGGAGAAGTTTACCGCCCATATCTGATTCTTGGCGCTTGCATGCCTGAGCATGCAGCACGCGGTTTAGAAGCAAGGCCAGACCTTGGAGTATTATTGCCTTGCAATGTAGCGATTCATGTCGAGGGTGATGATGTCATTGTTTCAGCCTTGGAGCCACGGGAGATGTTAGCGATGTTAGATGACCCTGTCGTCAATGAATTGGCAGAGGATGTTGGCTCACGTGTTGAGAAGATCATTGATGAAGTGCCAACTCGCACTACTCAAAAGGTAGTAGAGGCTAGCGACACAGCAGCATTTGGCGCAGGTAATTGGCCACCATCACTGCAGGAAATTATTGATGAATTCTCAGAAATAGATGACCCAATGGAGAGATACGAAGTTCTCTATGACTGGGCATCAGAATGCGAATTATTACCACCAGAAGAGTGGAATGAGGACAACAAAGTCCACGGCTGCCAATCTGAAGCCCATGTGGCCTGTTCAATGGATAATGAAACAGGTTTCAGAATGCTAGGTGGCGCAGATG
>CAUZFJ010000189.1:0-3369 GCA_963579105.1 Candidatus Thalassarchaeaceae archaeon | reverse complement strand
AGATACGGGGGAAGATGCTGGTACTGCGGTCAAAGTAAACTCAAATGTATCGGGTTGCATGAGATTAGTTGGAGGCTTAACAATCACCTCTACAGCCTTGGTTTCACCTGGCTCAAGCAAAATCTCTTCTTCGGTGATTTCAATAGCCCATCCCCGTACGGGATTACTGCTCAGTAAATGGATAGTTTCCTCTATATTACCACCATTAGTGATGTTGACAGAAATTCGAGCAATTTCACCATAAACTATTGATGAAGCAACATCTCCATCAACCTCAAAGGCAATCTCATGATTAGTCCTAATTGAAAGCGAAATTTTGACCGTTGACAAATCGGCAGCGTTGCGGCTTGAAGATGCTGAAACTTTAATCAATCCTGTAACACCATTTGCAACGCCATCTTCTACTTTGATGACAAGGCGCAAAAGAACGGATTCATCCTTCTCCAACTCTATGTTGCCATTTACAACGGTTCCGTTGTCATAGTATACATCAATAGAGGTTTCAGAATCCATTCCAGTTACTGAAATAATCGCCTCTTCAGTGTAAGAAGAAGAACCCACATTAGTGACGATTACCCATACTTCCACCTCACCAAGTGGGGGCAATTCAACCTGCTGCATGTCGGGGATTTCTCCGGGTGACTGTAGTGCCATGCCCATGCGATAGATGTGGTTTGAAACAATAACTCTCAGTTCAAATCTCTCTTGTACTGTGCCATCGTTGACATTTTTAACCCGAATTTGAAAATTTTCAGATTCAAACTCATCCTCGCCGATAACAGTAATTTCTGCGAATACTGTTACTGAAGCCCCCGCTGATAATGAAACGCTGGTGATTTCTGAACCCAATGAATCTGAAAATCGACCGGGCCAATTGGGCGTATCACAAAGATTAGGATTTGATGATGGAGGCTGGTCGCAAACATTTAGCGAGAAGGAATCCTGAATATTTCCTGTGTTAGTAATGGTGACTGGGAAACGAGAGGTTTCGTCAGTCTTTCCAAATTGTTCAGTGGCTGGCATCTCAGCAATCATTGAGCGGTGTGCCGCTACTGTGACTGTGAGAATATCTGTTGCATAAGGCGAGCCATCCGAGGCGAGTAGAGTTACATCAAATGTCAGTTCATCAGTTGCCAAAGCATCTTCAGGTGCTGTAATATCAAGCAAAACACCTCCGTTTGAGCCAGAGGAATGTTGCCCTTCTAGAGCGATGGAACTTGAATCAAGTTGGGCCACCCATCCCGCTTGGATGCTCACACCAATGGTGAATGTCTCTTGTCCATTACCAAGGTTGTATGCAGTAACCACTACTGAACGAGTTGCACCCGGTTCAATATTGTCGATTCTTGAGGATTCTAACTGTATATTTCCGGCTCGTGATTGGCCCAATTCTACTTGGAATACTACACTACATTTCTGCGATGAACCGTCGAGGCCCATGATATTGAAATCAACTAAACTGCCCGATGGAAGTGAATCATCCGGTGTAACATCAAACTGGAAAGTTGACTGCCCATTACCATTGTTATAGGGGAGTAATTGAGTTGAACCGCCATCTACAGTTAGCCAAGTCTTCTGACTGTTCACAGAGAAACCAATTGTCCAATCGGTATTACCCTCATTGTAGAAAGTGGCTGAATAACTCTTGGTTTCACCAGGGTCAATTGAGACGCTTGAAACAGATAACGAAGCACTACACTCTTTCATCTCTGGGACCTCGAGGAATAATTTGATGAAATCAGACGACTGCTCTGGAGTTGCTGGCGTGGTAACCACACCCTTGAGATAGAAACAGTGGCTTCCGGCCTCGGTTCCTTCTGGGACTGTGACCTCTACAGTAACAACCTCGCTTTCACCACTGTCAATTGACACCACAGATGGGTCAACTGATGGGGATAGACCCGATTCACATGTTGAGTTACTCTCAAAAGATAGTTGGATTGTCTCATTTGTTTGGCCAGTGTTCTCAACATTTACCGTCCATGTTACTGGGTTATTTCCGTTGAAGGTGCGATCAGGATTTGCAGCACTCAAATCAACACCAGTAATCGCCCCGCCCGAACCATCACCTGCAGTTGTAGTAACAATCACATCACCATTTTCTGGCGCGTTCAGCGGAGCCGTGCCTGTTGCTGTCACCGTAGTCTCACAACTATCCTCGGCATTTTGAGTTAGAGCCACAGTAAGAGTTGCTGTTTCAGAACCCCCGCCTGATATCTGACCTGGAATCTGTTCAATTGTTGAAGTATATCCTGTGCAATCCTGTGCTTGGGTAGTAGTGAGTGAAACAGCCATATCCTCATCACCTGTGTTAGAGACAGTAATGGTGTAAGAACCATTTTCTCCGGGGTTAATTGTCAGAGCCATTGGACTTGATGAAACAGACACCCCAATACTCGCTGAAACCGTTGGCAGAACAGAGATGAACATCAGTGTAGTGAACAATATTGCCACGTACTGAGAGGTGCAACGGCTCGTACGCATGGTGGGCGTAGCCCACCCCTCCTTGATGAATATGCGGCTATTCTGAATATCAGTTGCATCGGCAGTCATTTCTCTTTACACCTTCACAAATTCAGACACATTAGCTTCACAATTTCGGCAATTAGACAGTTTGGAAATACCACATTCAGAATCACCTAAATGGTAGCGTGCTCCACATTTAGGACACGCTTGCCAGCCATTAGTTGGCAGAATATCTAGACATACCCAACATTTGTGGTTTGGGTCTGATTCTTGGTTTTGTTCTGGCTCTGATTCATCGTTAGGTGAAGCGATAACCTCGGCCGCCGTACTCACGCTATTATCTGAATCATCTTGAGAATCCGATTGACTTGATTCTTCTATCGAATCTCCTTCAGTTTCCGGCTCAACTTTGGCCTCCGGCTCAAGTTCGGATTCCGGCTCAACTTTGGCCTCATCATCTGACTTTTCAAACGCATCCGCTGGAGGTGCGTGAACTGGCTGTGATTGAGGTGGCGGAGGTAGTGGGAACGTACCAACACCACTTTGTTTCACGGAATTGTCAGATGCTGCAATATCTTCTACCTGTGAATCTGCAGGAGCCATAGATGAGCCACTTGGAGGGGGAGGTAATTCTCCATTAATCCCGGGTGGGGGAAGTTTGGAGGCACCACTTGGAGGCGGAGGTAATTCGACTGCTCCTGAATTGGTAGGCGATTTTGGTGACTTTCCTGTATTCTTTCCTAATTTGAGGTTCGAAGATGTACCTTGTTTACGCATTGAAACAAGGACAAATCCACCTGCACAAATCAACAGCAACAATATCACAGCCCCAATAATCTGAATCGTTGAGCCGCCTGAACTGACTTCCCGGTTTGGGTCATCTGTTACATTTAATTCAACGCT
>CAUZFJ010000188.1:0-3397 GCA_963579105.1 Candidatus Thalassarchaeaceae archaeon | reverse complement strand
ACTGACAAGGGTAAGAGTCTGTCCTCAGGCCAAACATTGCCATCAGCCGGTCTTGGGCCACTTGGTGTGTAGGCCAACAATGGGCCAAGAGTTGGTGGATTGGAATCAATAATGAGAGTAACGGGGGTTCTATCATCAGTAACATCTGTTGCACCACTCAAAGACACGCCGGTAGGGCCAGGGCGGAGAATCCATGCTGTGAGATTGACTACCCCGCTTGCTTGCCCAAGAACAACGCTAGCATTCCACTGACCGTTTGGGCCGCTTGAGGCAACGACTTGAGATGTTCCGTTGATGTGTTCAGATTGGATTGTGACCTGAAAATTCTCGTTTGATGGACGCCATGCAGAGTCCTCAAAACGGACTTTACCAGAGACCTCAACAATTGAACCAGCGGCGATTTCGAATGGATAGGCAGGTGAGCCGCGGGTGGAAAGCAAGTTTCCATCTTGGTTCCTAACTTCCCAAGCATCTATTTCCATATCATTCTCAACTGCTTTTGAGCCGACACCGATTCTGACAATATCATCGGCCAAATTAATGCCATTAACTGCCCAAGAATCGGCGGCGACATCCAGCCAATCAACATCATCCCAGCCCCACTGGGTTTGCAGATGCCATTCAATTCGCCAGCCCTTTTCAATTGCCGTAATTGTGCTGGCTGTTGAATTGAGGTACACTTGATTCGCGCCGCCCACTTGAGCGAAGGATGGTGTGCCTGTGAGATTAGATATTGAGAAAGAAATCAACTCACCGGACGGGCCCGCCAAAGTAAGGTTCGCAGTTGCTAATTGGTCACGAGCAAATAAGTGAGTCAAATCTGTGGTGATGATTGTCGAGCGGTCAGGCAGCCAAGTTTCGGGAACTGATACCACCTCATTTCGCAAGAGTGGTGAATGAGATACACCACCCCACAATCCGATGCCGCCAGCCTCTGAATCAATTCGAACTGGAATGCTGTAAGTCCCATTGACTGGGCTACTTGCATTTACCGCCTGAGAAACTACTGGCCCAAGGCCTGATACGTTATCTCTAAGGATGTAGTTCACTCCATAAATACGGATTTGGGTTAAATCAGTTGTATCCAATGAAATTGGGATTTGCTTCCAATCCCTAGTTGCATTTTGAAAAGGCATGCCAACTTGAGCATTGATGGATTGAATGACTGCTGTGTTTAATGGTACCATAATTCCCAACCCATTTTCAATAGTTTGCTGATTAAGCAGTGATACCCCACCTATTGAAAGATTAACCTCAACAGACTGCTGATAAGTTTGCACACCGACTACACCCCCAGTTACAATTGCGTCATTTGGAATTAGCAGAGATACGAAATTCATGCCGTTCCATTGAGAATCAGTGGTTGCACTTCTTGAATTGGATAACATTAGAGAATCCTGCCATCCAAGTTGACCGCGCCCATCATTTCCTTCGGTGAATGCCCAATCAATTGACCCATCGTCACCAACATCTATTGAGACATTTAATCCAGGTTGAAGAATTCGCCCTGAAACTTTTAGTGAATTAATCCAGCCCCCTGGCTGTAGGTCAATTAGAACCCGATATGCCGTTAGAGGTATTGTCCTTTGAACTGTTTTATTCCCTAAGGTCCCATGATTGAATGACACACCTCTCTCGTCTAACAATGTCACAAGAACGCCGGCGCCTACCCCTGATAACTCAAATACCTCCATTGGGCTATTCGCATAAATCAGAGGGCCTGTGACTGAATAGGTAGCTAACCCTGAATTTGTTAGGTTACCTGATGTTTGATTCAAATCAAGGTATGGTGATATTACCCAACCATTTGATGCATCTCTTGCTGAGAAGATGTTTGACCCTCCAACATACAATGCGTGAATCTTTGGTGTTAATTCCGGTTCAGTAGTTCCAATCTCTAATTTGATTCTCACCTTTTCACCAAGTGAACCGGGTAACGGAATTACTGGGAAACTAAGATTTCCCATTCCCCATAGAGTTGCACCATTTTCATCTATTAGTGAGCAGCGGACCCAAGTTCCATTCGGGACTGTGGCATCAACATCTATTGTGCCCAAACCATTTCTACTTGTATCAATTAAATCGCTTGTCCAAGTTCCCTGATCTTCAAACCAGTCAACATAAAGTCCAACATCATCAAGATACCAACCATCCGCTTCCAATAGCGGGTCGGAATAAAACGAAAATCGTAATTTTATTGCTTGGCCACCATATTGGCTAACATCAGCCTCCTTAGTAACCCACGATTTGTTATTACTTGGGCCACTCTGTCCATAACAAGTAGGCTTTGAATTACTGCCATCCATCGCCCATAAATTGTAGATATCTGAATTCGGATTCTGAGTCTGTTGAGTATCATAAAAATCGGGTTCATTTTGGCCATAAGGAATCCAAGTACGACCATCATCGGTTGAGATGTAAACCACACCACCATCCCAACCTGGTTCAGCGCAGATAAATTGGTTGAATGAAATCCTTGCATGGCTACCTACAGGAATTAACAATGAGGGGGATATCAAATGCGTCCAAGTATTCGGTTGATAGATATCTGAAAAGACAATTCCTGCGTAATAAGAACCTGAATCAGGGGTATCTGGACCGTACACCCATGATGTGTCATGGGCACGGAATTCCCAGCCAGTGCCACGGTTTGTATCGATTATCCATCCCTCTGGGAGCAGAGGTGAATTCTCAAAAGAGTCGGCTTGATAGGAAGGGCCATTCACACCGTGAGTGGTTAGATGTTGCCACTCGTCTAAGCCTGTACCAATGTTTCCGTGTGTAGCATTACCGTTATTGACATCCGTGAAATTCAGATAAAGATGTGTTGTTTGGTTACCCGTAGTGCCTGAAGATATTCGCACATCGTCGAGAAACAATCCTTCTGGTGGGTCTAGAGTTGTGCCACCAAAACCTGAACCGGGGAATGAGTCTGTCTCAAGGTAGACGCGGATGTAAACAGAAGAGTTACCAGCGAGTGATTGCGGTAAAGGATGTGAAAGAGGTTTCCAACCTCTTGAATCATCAACATAGATTTGACCGCCAATGAGAACTCCAAAAGACGGCATCTGAGGAGAGAAGGCAGTCCATGTGAAATTATTGAGTGACCATTCCCAATGGAAATTGTCATAGATGTCACCCTCCATATCAAAATCAACTGCATAATCTAACATGATTGGGCCACTTGCGTTTGAGAGATTGGCTTCGAATGAAAGGAATGAATTAGCACCGTCTGCATAGTAATTGGACAGATTACCATGGAACCAAGAACCAAACTCTGCTCCAGAATTGGTAAGGTTCACATTGTCAAGGAACATTCCTGGCCTTTGGACTGTTGAGTTGACGTCTGTCCAAACGACGAAACGGAAGCGAACATTGCTAGCATTAGCAATTCCTG
>CAUZFJ010000187.1:0-3401 GCA_963579105.1 Candidatus Thalassarchaeaceae archaeon | reverse complement strand
CGGCGGGATGCTAATTTTTGCTGTCTGCGTTCCCGCTCTAGTGCTTTGATGACTGTTCCATGTTCAGCACCCTGTAGAATTCGCTCAACTGCATGACTAGCAAGAGGGAGTGCTTCTTCATCTCCAATCAAAACTATGGTGCTTCCATAAACAGCCATTTCACAACCGGAATTCTGCTCAATAAAACGGCGGATTTTGCCATCACTGCCAATCAATCTTCCTCGCATTCGCTTTTGTTGAAGGTACTGTTTACCAGTCCATTCACGCATATCAATGAGTTTGAAATAACAATCATCTTCTAACAACTTGATTGCTTTTTGAGGTGACATTCCTCTGCCAACGGCTTTGATAAGTTCAGGGAATTTCATCATCTTTACTGGGTCAGTTATTACAGGGTCCCAACTGATTGAAACATCACCGCTTTCAGAATCAATTTCAAGAGCAACGTTTGCCGCCTTTTCAAGCGATCTTCGAGTCGCTCCTCTCTTGCCAATCAATACCGCAACGCGGTCCATTGGAACCCGAATTGAAACCTCCATGAAGCGAGCCGACCTGCCGCCCCTCTTTCAAGTCGCCGACAGTTAAAATTTGAGTGAAATTCAAGAAAAAATCAAAAATTGTGGTTGTTCATTCTTCAATGATGAATAAAGTCGCTTTAGCCAAATCAGCCTCAACCCCATTTCTTTGCGCCCACTGGCAAAGCCTTGTCACATCTCTTACCAGAAATTCCTTGGCTTTTGGATGATGATGAGTCACTGATTGACCTGCATCAATAATCCATGCCTCACCCTGATGAATTATGATGTTGTAATCGGAAAAGTCGGCGTGTGCTAACCCGGCATCTTGCCAAATCATTCGCAACTGTCTGAGCAGTTCTTTGAACAACTTTTCAGGGTCGTCTACTTTGACATCTCGAAGTCTTGGGGATGGCCCATTTTTATCACCCAGATATTCCATGACAAGTACATTATTTCTCGTTATCAATGATTCAGGAACTCGCACACCATTTTTCCTCATTCGCATCAAGTTCCGATGCTCTTTTTGCACCCAAACATTGACCAGTTCTCTATGCCTTCTGCGCAACCCACCAAACCTCGGGTCGCCCTCAATATACTGCATCAAGCCCTTGAAAACCGCATTTGAGGTGTGGAAAATTTTGACTGCAACCGGACCAGATTGTGACTTTGCAAAGAAAACATGCGCTTCTTTCCCCCTCGCAATTGGCCACTCTATTGTGTCAATGTGACCTTGTTGCATCAACTTGAACACTGACATTAGAGTAGATTGGTCAAACACCTGGTCAAACACACGACGGTCAACCCAATCGTACTGACCCCGACCAAGAACGCCAGTCAATTTATGCTCAATTGCAGAAAACATTGATGCATATTTCTTCTCTTTCATCCAATGATATTTAGATGAATCTTGGTCAAATTTATCTAGGGATTTGTTAATTAATTTTTCATGCTTTTCAATTTCTGGACGCTCATCATCTGCCTCATATTCCGACCAATCCTGGTCAGGAAATTCATCTAAATTTGCCTTAGCCCGTTCTTCTGTAATGTCAACCCATTCACGCTTTGAGGTGCGACCTTTGGCGCCCTTCTTGCGAGATATGGCAATCCCTCATGCCTCATCGGCAGTCTCGTCATCTGATTCCTCATCGGTTGCTTCTACAACTTCTGCGGCTGGTTCTGCAGCATCATCTGCACCCATATCCCAAATACCGTCATCTCCGCCACCGGTATCATCAGAACCCATGCCAAAGACATCAACAATTTCGGGTAGAACTCCCTTTCTTGACAGATACAGAGCCTGAGTCTTGGTATAACGCATTTTGACATCTGCCTTTGAAGGTTGGAAATCCCAAGGCTGAATGATAATTAAATCCCCTTCACGCACCCATTGACGGCGTCTCATCTTACCAGGAATTCTTGTGATTCTCTCTTCACCATCTGCGCAGATGGCTCGAATCCTGCGACCACCAAGAATCTGGTCAGCGATTGCAAACATTTCATTCACACGCTCGTTAGGGACTTTGACGCGAATCTTCTCGTCACCAGATTCCATCTGGGCAAGTAATTCCTTGTCTACAGTCTCCTCTCTTCTACGACCCACGATTTAATCCGGTAAGCCCACCATTGATAAACGGTTTGAGCAGGAAAATGGAGATACTCGCTTGCGCGGTGCTAAAATCAGTTGCCATTGTCTGCCTTTTTGGGTGAGCCGGTTGAGTGATGCTATACTTGAACGCGAGAGGACAATTGCTGACAAGATGGGTTGGACCCATCTAAACGGTACCCACAAGGCAGAAGGTTGGGACATGGTAACCCCAAATGGTGAAAAGATTGGAATTCGATTTGACGAACTTTCCTTAGAGACTAACGCTCATTATTTGGAACTTGAACAGCGTCCTGACCGAGACTCCGGATGGAAAACTTCTGGCTTTGGATTAGCAAGAAAAAATGCTGACTGGTGGGTAATGGTAAATTCCGAAAAAATCTACATCGCTCCGACTAAAAGACTCTGGAAGATTGTAAAAAAGGCAAAAGGTTCTGATGAAAAACACTCAAGACGAAACCTAGACGACCCTGACAAACGACTATTCTCTCGGGCTCACATCATACCGCTTGACGAGTTCGCAAATTGTTGCCTTCTAATCGTCAACCAATAATACCCAATTTCAGGCTTATATCCAGACATCATTGGCTGCTGTCAAATCACCTTCTGTGTTGCCAGTATTGACAACTCCACGCGGTTCAACCAGCATGATTTTGCATTCATTTTCAGCGCTTGGTTTATGCTGAACTCCTTTGGGAACCACATACATATCACCCTCATTCAATTCTACGGTTTCATCCTCAAATTCAATTTTCATCTTACCTTCAATTACGATGAAAACTTCGTCGGTATCTGCGTGATTATGCCAAACAAAATCGCCCTTAATCTTGACTAATTTGAACTGATAATCGTTCATCTCTGCGATTACTTTTGGCGACCAGTGGTCTGAAAATTTGGATAATTTTTCCTTCAAATTAATTTTCTCCATCCCTTCTCTCTCCTCTGTATACGCATAGAGGTGTAGTTTTTGTGTTTATCTAACAGAAAATGAACGGCTAACAGAAGCCCTGAGCACCCCGTACCCTAGTATTCAAAATGAAATAGAGGGGGGCCCTTGTATTCAAGTTGGTTTAATTGTGATGATATGCATAGGTCAAATATGCAGAAGGGTCTGTACCTGATACTAATCATGTTCACAAAACAATTGAAAGTGGTGATTGAATAATGAAAAACATGAACAAATCAGCGATTATTGCCATCTTAGGACTTCTCCTTTTAGTGGGCTCGAGCATGACCCAAGTAAGTGCTAGGCCAACTGGAATTAGCAACGTGCAATTCGG
>CAUZFJ010000186.1:0-3402 GCA_963579105.1 Candidatus Thalassarchaeaceae archaeon | reverse complement strand
CTTGAAAGCCTCAAGCATTGCTTGTGCTTCGGGGGCGGTGATGGAACCGGGCTTCCTCGCTTCATCAATTTCTGATTTGCTTAGAATCTCTCTCGCTGCCCGCATTGAAACACCAGAGAAATTATGACGCAAGAAAGAAGTCATTTTTCTTTCAACAGAATCTCTTAGAAAACGCTGAAATGAGCCAATTTCTTGACCGTGGGGGTGGGGCCTAATCTCTTTTACTGGGTGTGGTAGTACATCTGTTACTCTCGGCCAATCTCCCTTATCAATGACTGCTCCATCTTCGTCATAGACTTTCAGAGATAGTGATGCGTGGGGATTTACGATGGAAGTCATTCTTAGATATTGATGAACGCTCTGCCTTCCGCGCTGATACTTCGCCTTCATATGTGCTTGAACTTTAACACCGTGTTCGATGATTTCACCATCAGAATTGAACCAATGGTCTCTTTTTCTGTTACTTGAGATCGCTTTATTTTTCTTTGTGTCAAGTCCTATGTCAACATAAACTGCCGTCGCTTCTCGTTTGACTTTGGATATAACTCGAGTCTTTTTTCCAGTGGTTAGTTGACTATACATCACGACGCCGGTAATACCTATTCCTTGTTGCCCTCTAGTCTGGCGAATTGTGTGGAACCGAGAGCCAAAAAGTAAGCTTCCAAACACTTTGGTGATTGAATCAGGTGGTATTCCTGGGCCATTATCTTGACTAATCATTACGAGTTCGTCGCTCTTTCCTTTTACTTTTCTGATTTCAATATGTATATCTGGAAGTAAGCGCGCTTCCTCACAAGCATCAAGAGAATTATCAACCGATTCTTTGGTTGCAGTTATGATTGAACGATTCAGCGTATCAAAGCCGAGAAAGTGTTTATTCTTCTCAAAAAATTCGCTAATACTTGCTTGTTGCATTTTGCTACGTGTAGACGCCATGTCTCATCACTCTCCCTCCAGTCCTCCCTCGGCCGTATGACGAGGGGCTAGTTAGCGGCAAAACCCTCGACTTGTCCGACAGGTCATAAGCAGTGTGGGAGAAAGTTAAGCCAAACAGTATATTTTCAATCCGATATGGAATTGACAATATTTGAGACTAATCATAATTTAAACGGAATTGAATAAACCAGGTTCCCAAGCAACAATTTTCCCAACAAAAGCACTTGCCATCACTGTTAGAGGGCTAGCAAGGTAGAGTTTCCCGGGTCCTGACCTACCTTGGAAATTTCGATTGATAGCGGATACTGTTACCTGCTCCTGATTATCTGAAACGCCGGGTCCAGCACCAATACAAGCGCCACACCCTGGATCAATTAATTTCACACCTGCTTGAATGAACATTTCATTCCAACCCATACTCTCAGAATATTCTTTGACGGTTTTTGAACCAAATTGAATGTAACACTCAACGCCATCCGGAATATTCACTCCTGCTTCTAGAGCTGCCTCAACGACTTCAGCATAATATCTGAAATCATCTGCTTTACCTGCTGTACATGAGCCAGCATAAGCTATATCAATATGAATATCACCAATATCAGAGATGTTCACTCCATTTGTTGGGTCTGATGGTATTCCTTCGTCAGGGTTGCCAGGGTGAGCAACCATTGGCACAATTTCAGAGAGGTTGATTGTGTAAATTCCGCCGTCATAATGTGCTCCTTCGTCAGGCAGAATAAAAGCCGCGCGGATGTCCTCTTCGCTGAGGTTCTCGCGTCGCTTCAATAACCATTCAACCGTAACATCATCAGGCTCACATATCCCTGTTTTGGCACTACATTCAGTAGCCATATTGCATAGAGTCGCTCGTTCATCCATAGAGAGACTGGCTAGTCCGGGCCCGCCAAATTCCATTGATCGGTCAAGAGTTTCAGATGTGCTTGCGTACTTCAATAAAATATGAAGAATAACATCTTTTGCAGTGCATCCATGATTGAGTTTTCCTTCCAATTCGAAGCGTATGGACTCAGGGACATTTACGAATGCAAATTGATTGTAAGCGAGGTTGGCATATTCAGTTGAGCCAACACCATAAGTCAGAGCGTTGGAAGCACCACCCATGCAGGTGTGGCTATCAGTTGCTTGAATGAAATCCCCCACATCAATAAATTCCTCTCTAGCAACTTGATGACAAATCCCCGGACTAATTCCATCCTTTGCTGAATAATCTCTGACACCAGTATGTTGTTGGAAGATATTTTGCATAGTCCTCAGTGTTTGTATTTTTTCGGTGAACGGACCGAATCTAGGAACACCTGTGGCATACAGTAAGTGGTCCTCAAAAACTGCGAATTTGGTTGGGTCCGGTAAGGTGTAGTCATCTCCATACTCATGCTTCAAGAATTCATGTACTTGTGCTGTTGTGAACTCGTGAGAGTAGCCCCCATTAACTGATGCGAGCACTGCATTATGTGGTTCAACGTAAGCAGTTTTGCCATTAGTAGCGAGTAGTTTTTTGGCAATAATTTTTTCACACATTGTCATAGGTCTTTGTTTACATTCGGAGATTGGTAAATCAATATTACCAGATTTCAATTGTTTTGCAAAGGGAAATATCCCACCATTTTCAACTATGAGTTTTGTAATTGGGTCGTATTTATCAATAAATTCACAAAGGGAAAGAGTTGCTCCGTTTTGGAGTCTCTCAAGCATCTTATGGTCGCCCATTAACTGACCAAGATTGATGTTATTTCGTTCATGAATTGGGGCGAAAGATGCGGCGATGACGATTCTGATTCCAGCCCACTTTTCTGCTTGAGCCGCGGTTTCTCTACTACTTCCAGTTCCTTTTCTATGACCAGAAACAATAACTTCAAAATTTCCATTTATCAAAGCGTTTTCTTCAAAAACACGTTTACCATTGTGGATTAAACCCGCGTAACCGTTTTTGGCAATTTCAGCAGGATCATGGTCAAAACAAACCCAGGCAGGGGTCATGACATCGGTATTGATGTCATCCAATAATTCACCAACAGTAAGGTCAGACATGGATAGATTTAGCCCATCATACAATTGTTGGCGAATTAAATCTAAATTCTTGGTTAAAAATAATACTCTCTTCTCAGAACTCAAAGTGATTTCTTGAGGCGGCCAATTATCTGCCATTGTTCATCACCTGCCCTATGGGCAGAGAGGCCGAGGTGACTTTCACTTATCACCATTCTCAAGTCAAAATATAGATTCATTTTATCATATGTTATAAGGTGTAAACTAACCGCTAAACCTTATATAACCCCGGCTGAACGCCGTTTATACCTTTCTCTTAACAATGGTAGTTGAGGTAAGTAGTGAAGTGAATATTGTGGCTAAAAAACAACCCGTACAAATTGAAGATATTGTAAAGTGTCCTGAGTGTAGTAGTAGGAGCCTTGACCATGACCAAACAAGAGGTGAAACCGTTTGTCA